>NZ_JBJLSJ010000063.1:0-13329 GCF_050871975.1 Kineococcus rugosus
CGCCGAGCGGACGAGGACGCCGAGGACGAGGTCGTCGACCCACGCGAAGCGGGGGAACGACTGCCGCACCTCGTCGGCGTTGAGCGACTACCCCGCCACCCCCGCGGCCGCGCCCCCGGCCAGGGTCCCGGCCACGGGTGCGCTCGTGGGCGCCCCCGTGTTCAGGCAGCCGGTCTGCCGCACGAGGACCTCCCCGGTGCGCTCACCGAGCTCGGTCCACAGCGCCAGGGAGCGCAGGGCCAGGGGGGCCAGCGCCGGGTGCTCGTAGCAGGCGACGCGGAACAACCGGGTCGCGCCGTGCGAGGAGCCGAGGGCGTGGCCGACGCCGAAGCGCTCGACGCCGGTCACGCGGACGCCGCGGGCGGCCAGGCGCCACAGGGCGGCGGACCCGAAGGCGCCCAGACCCACGACGACGACGTCGGTCCGGTGGACGGGGGTGGTGGTCACGGGTTCCTCCGGGAGGTCAGGACAGGGCGGAACGGCGGGTCTCCGGCGCCCACGCGAGGGAGGCGAGGAGACCGACGAGCGGGAAGACGGCGGCGAGCAGCAGCGTGCCGTGCGCGCCGAGGGCGTCGAGCGAGACCGGCAGCAGGTAGGTCGCCAGCGCCGCGCCGACCCGGCTGAAGGCGGCCGCGAACCCGACGCCCGTGGTGCGCAGGCGCGTCTCGAACATCTCGCTGGGGTAGACGAACTGGATGTTGGAGGCACCGGAGATGACGAGCGTGAACAGGCCGAAGGCGGCGACGACGAGGACGCCGGGGGCGTCGGGGAACAGGCCGATGACGAGGAGCCCGACGACCATGACGGCGAAGCTGGAGACGACGAACGCCCTGCGGGACAGCAGGTGCAGGGCCCAGACGCCCAGGCCCGCCCCGGCGAGCTGGAGCAGGTTCATGAGCAGGTCGCCGGTGAAGCCCTCCTGCACGTCGAGGAGGGCGAGGATCGGACCGACGAAGGTGAAGATGGCGAAGAACGGGGCCACCTGGCAGAACCAGAACAGGCCCGCGTACAGCGTCTGCCGCCAGCGGCCGGCCGTGAAGAGCTCGGCGAGGCCGACGCGGCCGGCCTCGGCGGTGGTGACGGCCGGGATGGCGTAGTCGCCGATGCGGTCGCGGACGATCCGCTCGGCCTCGGCCGTGCGGCCCCGGGCGTGCAGCCAGCGGGGCGACTCGGGCAGCCCGGTCCGCAGCACGAGGACGACGAACGCCGGGACGGCGCTGCTGGCGAGCAGCCACCGCCAGGCGTCCGGGGCCACGGCGGACCCGATGAGGAACGCGGCGACGAACCCGACGATCCACATGGCCTGGATCGACCCGAGGAGGGGCCCGCGCGGGCGGCGCGGGACGAACTCGGCGAGCAGCGCGGCCCCGACGGCGTACTCGACGCCGATGGCGAGCCCGAGCAGGATCCGGACGGCCACGAGCTGCCAGGCGCTGTCCACGACGAGCTGGGCCAGCGAGAGGACGACGAAGGCGAGCAGGTTCCAGAGGAACACGCGGCGACGGCCGAAGCGGTCGGCGACGCCCCCGAAGAACAGCCCGCCGACGAAGACGCCGATGAGGGCGCTGGCGGCCAGCAGGCCGGAGCCGAGGGTGCTCAGGCCGAGCTGGGCGGAGGCGGGTTCGACGGCGTGGCCGATGACGCCGAGGACGTACCCGTCGAGGGCGGCGCCGCCGAGGACGCAGACGGTGGCGAGCAGGTGGATCCGGCCGAAGGGGGCGTCGTCCAGGGTGGGGCGCGGGGAGCGGGTCGTCGTCGACGCGGGCTCTGGCTGCGCTGTCACGGGCACCTCGCGGGGGGTCGGCGTCCACCCGGCGGTCGGGTGGTGCCCACCAGTCTCGGGACGGGCGGTCCCCGGTTCATCCGCCGGGGCGAGGACGTTCCGCCCCCCGGGTGCTCGTCTCAGAGGAACGGCGCGAGCCCGGACACCCGCACGTCACGCGCGAGCAACGCGAGCTGCACGGCGGCCCGGTCGCGTCCGTCGGTGAGGTCGAGGCCGGTGCGGGCCTCGACCTGCTCGAGGCGGTAGCGCAGGGTCGTGCGGTGCACGACGAGCTCGGCCGCCGTGGCGGTGGTGTCGCCCGCGTGGCGCAGGTAGGCGGCGACGGTCGCGCCCGCGGTGCCCGCGCGGTCGGCGGCCAGGAGTTCCTCGAACCGGGCCAGGGCCGGGGTCAGCACGGGCGTCGTGGCGGCCCGCAGGAAGGCGGTCAGGGGCCCGAGGTCGCCCCAGCGGGTCACGCCGCCGCGGTGCAGGTGGTGACCGGCGAAGGCCGCGAGCGCCGCCTGCACGAACAGCTCGCGCAGGTCCTCGACCTCGCCGACGTCGCTGAGGCCCACCGCGCCGCCGGTGGCGTCGGGCGGCAGGTCCGCGGGTGCGCCGGAGCGGCGGACCGCGGCCACGAGGACGGCGAACTCCTCCACCGCGACGATCCGGTGGTCCACGACGTGGTCGGTCCGGGACGCGCGGTGGGCGAGGTCGTGCAGCGTGGTCGGCGCACCGGCGGTGGGGTGCGCGACGGCGACCGCGTACCGGCGGCCGGCGTCGGCGAAGCGCCCGGCCCGCAGGAGGTCGAGGACGTGGGTGGGGTCGACCCCGCGCACGAGCTGGACGAGCAGGGCGTCCACGAGCGGTTCGTCGAGCACGCCCGTGTGCCCGCGCTGGGCGAGGATGCGCCCCAGGCGCGTGCAGGCGTCGCGCACCCGGTCCTCCTCGACGGGCCGGCCGTCGTCCACGAGCCACAGGGCCCCGAGGTGCAGGCCGTTGCAGCGCACCGGGTAGCACAGCCGCGGCCGCAGCCCGAGCGCCTCGTTCCCGGGGACCTGGACGGGCCCGTCGGCGGTGGCGAGGTCGAAGCGGCGGAACCACTCGACGGCCTCGGGGCTGGCGCCGCGGGCGAGGACGACGCTCACCCGGTACGGGTCCTCGTCGCCGAAGTGCCGGCTGCCGGCGATGAGGTCGAGGTCGGGGTCGTCGAGCATCACGGAACGTCCCAGCGTCTCGGCCAGGTGGTCGACGATGCGGTGGACGTCGTCGAGCAGCGCTCTCCTCACCCCGCCATGGTGCACGCGGGGCGGGGGCGGCGGTGCGACCCTCAGTGCCCCGCGGGCGCGGCGCGGCGGCGGTGCACGGTGAGCGACACGACGACCACGATGACGGCACCGACGACGAGCCCGATCACCGCGCTGAACAGCGTGTTGACGAGCCACCCGAGGACCGCGCCCACCGCACCGGCGGCGTCGTGGACCGCTTCCTCGAGGTGGTGCACGAACTCGTACAGCGGGTGGAACCCGAGCTCGTCGGTGCCGACGAGCAGGATGTGCCCGCCGACCCAGAGCATCGCGGCGGTGCCGACGACCGTGAGGAACGTCAGGAGCTTCGGCATGGCGTTGACCAGCCCGCGGCCGAAGCGGGCCACGCCCGCCGAGGGGCGCCCGGCGAGCTTCAGCCCGACGTCGTCCATCTTCACGATGAGGCCGACGGCGCCGTAGACGAGGACGGTGATGGCGATCCCGACGGCGACGAGGATCGCCAGCCGGGACCAGAACGGCTGGTCGGCGACCTCGTTGAGCGAGATCACCATGATCTCGGCGGACAGGATGAGGTCGGTGCGGATCGCGCCGGAGACGACGGTCTTCTCGTCCTTCGGGCCGTCGTCGGCGGCGTGCCCGTGGCCGCTGACCTTGGCCCACACCTTCTCGGCGCCCTCGAAGGCGAGGTAGGCGCCGCCGAGCATGAGCAGCGGGGTGAGGAGGAAGTCGGCGAACTGGCTGAGGAGCAGGATCACCGGGAGGATGATCAGCAGCTTGTTGCGCAGCGACCCGATCGCGATGCGCTTGATGATCGGCAGTTCCCGGTCGGGCGTCAGTCCCCGCACGTACTGCGGGGTGACGGCGGCGTCGTCGACGACGACCCCCGCCGCCTTGGCGCCGGCGCGGGCGGCCGCGGCCCCGATGTCGTCCATCGAGGAGGCGGCCGCGCGGGCGATGAGCGCCACGTCGTCCAGCAGGGCCACGAGTCCACCGGCCACGGCGGGTCCTCCAGATCAGTCGGGTCAGCAGTCTTCCCAGTGCGCTCCCAGGTTGGCACGGGTCCCCTCCCGCGACGACCGCACGCGCTCAGCGCGGGATGCGCAGGTCGTACTGCGCGACCTTCCGGTAGATCGTGGCCCGGCTCACCCCGAGCTCCGCGGCGGCCTGCTTCACCGTCGCGCCCGGCGCCGTCAGCACCCGCACGATCTCGTCGCGCTCCAGGGCCTCCAGGCGCGTGAGCCGGTGCGTGGCCGCGCTGAACACCTCCGACGGCAGGTGCCGCACGTCGATCCGGTCCGCCTGCAGGGCGGCGCGGCGCACGACCCGGTGCAGCTGGTCGACGTTGCCCGGCCAGGGGCACGACTCCAGCGCGCGCCCGGCGGCGGCGGTGATGTCGAGGTCGCGCCCGCGCGTCTGCCGGACGACGTGCTGCGCCAGGGGCAGCACGTCGCCGGGGCGGTCGCGCAGCGGGGGGACGGCCACCACGGTGTCGACGAGCGCGCCGAGCCCGGCGGGCACCTCGGCCAGGTCCCCCGCGGTCAGGACGACGGGCAGGCCGGGGCGGGCCGCGCGGGCGGCGGCGAGGAGGCAGCGCAGCTCCTCGGCCGCCCGCGCGGGCAGCGCGTCGACCTCGCACACCACGACGGCGGTGTCGGCCTTGCCCAGCTCCGGGGACCACAGCGCGAGCCAGGCGTCGAGGTCCTGCGGGGCGGGCGGGCTGGCCGACAGGATCCGGTCGCGGGGGCGGACGCGCCGGACGGCCTGCGCGAGCAGCGTCGAGCGGCCCGAGCCGCCCTCCCCCACGGCCAGGACGACCCGCCCGCCGCGGACGGCGTCCTCGCTGCGCCGCGACGCGTCCCGCCACGCCGCCGACAACTCCTGGACCGTCCCGCTGCCGGGTTCCAGCGACCCGGGCTGGACGTGGAAGACCTCCCCGCGCGGCGCCGGTCGCGGGGACCGGCCGCGCGAGCGGGCCAGCATGAGCGCCGAGGTGGCGCCCGCGGCGGACTGGGCCAGCGCCAGCAGGAGGTTGCCGGGCTGCTCGGCCCACGTCGTGATGTTGACGCTGCCCTCCAGCCGGCCGCTGACGGGGTCCAGGACGGGGACGGCGGCGCAGGTGTACCCGGCCAGGCTCGTCGAGTAGTGCTCGTGGGCGCGCACCACCGACGGCAGCCGGTCGGCCAGCGCCAGGCCGAGGCCGCTGGTGCCGGCCTCCCGCTCGGAGAACGCGAACCCGGGGGCGAGGTGGACGCCGTCGAGGCTGCGCAGCAGGGAGGTGTCCCCGGAGAGCCGGTTCAGCACCAGCCCGTCGGCGTCGGTGAGCATGAGGCTGACGGGCTCGTCGACGAGGGTGCGGTGCAGGTCGGTCAGGACCTCGCGACCGCACTCGAAGAACAGCGACCCCTGCTCCCGGGTGCCGGAGAACACCGGCTCGACGGCCTCGGTGCGCACGCCGTACTCGGTGCTGCGGCGCCAGGACGCGGCGAGCCGGCCCCCGGCGCGGGCGCCGACCGGCACACCGCCGCGCAGCGGGTGCGGTTCGGCCGGCCCCGAAGCTCCTTCGCTCACGGCCACTCCCTTCGTGGTGGGACCACCGTACGGTCCCCGCGGGCCCGGGCCCAGGGCCTGCCGTCTCAAAGTGAGACACGCGGGCGGTCCCGCGCGACCCGCGACTGCCTACGGTCGTCGCAACGCACCGCCCCGTCACCGGAGATGGAGAGCAGCATGTACACCAAGGACGGCGAGAAGTACTTCATCGTCGACGCCCACATCGCCCTGTGGGACGCCCGCGTGGAGAACCAGCGGAACGTCCACGGCAAGCAGTTCATCGACTGCTTCTACGACTACCACCGCAACCTCAGCCCCGCCTCGGAGCTGTGGTCGTACGAGGAGTACCTGTACCAGGGCGGCGAGCGCCTCCTGCGGGACGTGTTCGAGCTCGGGTACGCCGACCACGCGATCTTCCAGCCGGCCCGCCTGGGCGAGTTCTACCGCAAGGGTTTCGGGCAGACCGAGGAGGCGCTGGCGCTGACCCGGGCGAACCCGGGCAAGCTGACGTACAACCACTACTTCGACCCCCGCGACGGCGAGCGCGGCCTCGACCGGCTGCGGCGGGACGCCGAGGAGATGGGCCTGAAGGGCGTCAAGCTGTACACCGCCGACTGGCACGGCGACTCCCGCGGCTACAAGCTGTCCGACCCGTGGACGTACCGGTACCTCGAGGTCGCCCGCGAGGTGGGGATCAAGAACATCCACGTCCACAAGGGCCCCACGATCCGCCCGCTGGACCGCGACGCCTTCGACGTCGCCGACGTCGACCACGTCGCCACCGACTTCACCGACCTGAACTTCGTCGTGGAGCACTGCGGCCTGCCGCGCCTGGAGGACTTCTGCTGGATCGCCACCCAGGAACCCAACGTGTACGCCGGCCTGGCCGTCGCCATCCCGTTCATGCACACCCGGCCGCGGTACTTCGCCCAGATCATCGGTGAACTGCTGTACTGGCTGGACGAGAACCGGATCTTCTTCTCCAGCGACTACGCGCTGTGGACCCCGAAGTGGCTGATCGAGACGTTCGTGGACTTCCAGATCCCCGAGGACATGAGCGAGTACGCGCCGCTGACGACCGACCAGAAGAAGAAGATCCTCGGCCTCAACGCCGCCGCGGTGTACGACATCCCGGTCCCCGAGGAGCTGCAGGTCGCGAACCCCCCGCAGTTCGCCGAGCCGCAGGCCGTGGCGGTGGCGTGATGACCGCCACCTCCCTGGACCGCCGCGAGGAGTGCCTCGACGCGCTGTCGGTGGTGCTGGACCCCGAGCTCGACGAACCCGTCACCGACCTCGGTTTCGTCCGCTCCCTCGACGTCGACGGGTCCACCGTCACCGTGCACCTGCGGCTGCCCACGTCGTTCTGCTCGCCGAACTTCGCGTACCTCATGGCGTCGGACACCAAGGACGCCCTGACGGCGCTGCCGTGGACCGGCCGCGTCGTCGTCGAGCTCGACGACCACCACGACTCCGACCTCATCAACGCCGGCCTCGCGGCCGACGCCGGCTACCGGGGCACGTTCCGGCACGAGGCCGAGCAGGACCTCGACGAACTGCGCCTGACGTTCCGCCGCAAGGCCCACACCGCGGCGGTGGAACGCGCGCTGACGACGCTGCTGCGCGCCGACCCCGACCTGCGGGAGTCGCAGGTCGGGGAGATCACGCTCGCCGACCTGCGCGACGAGCGGACGACGGCCGCGCTGCTGCGCCGCCGCGTCGCGCTGGGCATCCCGAACGACCCCGGCGCGACCGTCCTCGTCGACGACCACGGGAACCCCTACCCGCACGACGAGGTCCCGCTGCGGCTGCGCCGGGCGCGGTCCACCCGCATCTCCATCGACGGGAACGCGCACTTCTGCCGCGGCCTGCTGGCCACCCGCTACCCGGGGTCGGAGTCCGACCAGACGTTCCGCCCCGAGGGCGCCGAGGTGAACGACCTCCGCGGCGGCCACCCGCTGCTGCCCCTCACCGCCACCCCCAGGGAGTTGCCCGCATGAGCACCATGAGGTCCGTCCGCGTCGTGGGCTACCACCGCGACCTGGAGCTCCAGGAGGTCCCGGTCCCGCAGGTCACCGGGCCGTTCGACGTCGTCGTGGAGGTCGGCGGCGCCGGGGTGTGCCGCACCGACCTGCACATCCTCGAGGGGCAGTGGGCCGAGAAGTCCGGCGTCGTGCTGCCGTACACGATCGGGCACGAGAACGCCGGCTGGGTGAGCGCCGTCGGGTCGGCCGTCACGAACGTCGCCGAGGGCGACAAGGTCATCCTGCACCCCAACGTCACGTGCGGGCTGTGCCGCGCCTGCCGCTCCGGCGACGACGTGCACTGCGTGGACAAGGCGTTCCCCGGCATCGACAGCGACGGCGGGTACGCCGAGTACCTGAAGACGTCCGCGCGCAGCGTCGTGCGGATCGACGACTCCCTGGAACCGGCCGACGTCGCCGCGCTCGCCGACGCCGGCCTCACGGCGTACCACGCCTGCGCGAAGGCGGCCCGCCGCCTGCGGCCGGTGGACCGGGTGGTCGTCATCGGCGCCGGGGGCCTCGGTCACATCGGCATCCAGGTGCTCGCCGCGATGACCGCGGCCGAGGTCGTCGTGGTGGACCGCAACCCCGACGCCGTGGAGCTCGCCCTGTCCGTGGGGGCGCACCACGCCGTCGTGGCCGACGGCACCCAGGTCGAGCAGGTCCTGGAGCTCACCGGGGGTCACGGCGCGGAGGTCGTCGTCGACTTCGTCGGGGAGGGCGGCTCCACCGCCCAGGGCGTGAAGATGCTGCGCCAGGCCGGCGACTACCACGTCGTGGGCTACGGCGAGAACATCGACGTCCCCACCATCGACATCATCTCCGCCGAGATCAACTTCATCGGCAACCTCGTCGGCTCCTACAACGACCTCACCGAGCTGATGGCCCTGGCCGCCCGGGGCCTGGTGAGGCTGCACACCGTGAAGTACGGTCTCGACGACTTCCAGAGCGCCGTCGACGACCTCGACGGCGGACGGGTGCGGGGCCGGGCCATCCTCGTCCCGTGACCCCCGGCCCGACCGGGTGACGCGCGCCCGCCCGCCCCGCGCGGGCGGGCGTTCGAAACACGGACGAAACAACCGCGTAACACCCGGCGTCATCACCGGTCCTACCGTCGGCCCGACCTGCGGCTGCGAGCCGCGCCGACGACACGTCCGGAGACAGCCATGAGCGGCAGCGCAGCGCGTCTGAAAGCCATCGACGCGGTCATCGCCTTCGAGGCCCCGCACCCGACCTTCACCCCCGCCGAGGCGCCCGGTGAGGTCTACGGGAAGAACGTCTTCAGCAAGGCCGTCATGCAGAAGCGGCTGCCGAAGGCCGTCTTCAGGTCGGTCATGGCGACCATCGAGAAGCAGGTGCCCCTCGACCCGGCCGTCGCCGACGCCGTCGCCGCGGTCATGAAGGACTGGGCGCTGGAGATGGGCGCCACGCACTACGCGCACGTCTTCTACCCCCTCACCCACTCCAGCGCCGAGAAGCACGACAGCTTCTTCGAGCCCGACGAGGACGGCGGCTCCATCGCCGAGTTCGCCGGCAAGACCCTCGTCCAGGGCGAACCGGACGCCTCCAGCTTCCCCAACGGCGGCCTGCGCTCCACCTTCGAGGCCCGCGGTTACACCGGCTGGGACGTCACGAGCCCCGCCTACGTCCTGGAGAACCCGAACGGGAACACCCTGTGCATCCCGACGGTCTTCGTCTCGATGACCGGCGAGGCCCTGGACCACAAGACGCCGCTGCTGCGCTCGCAGCAGGCCATGGCCGCGCAGGCCGCCCGCGTCCTGAAGCTGTTCGGCCACGACGACCCGGGCACGATCGTGTCGTACGCCGGTCCCGAGCAGGAGTACTTCCTCGTCGACCGCCACTTCTTCCTGTCCCGCCCGGACCTGCTGAACGCCGGCCGCACCCTCTTCGGCGCGAAGCCGCCCAAGGGCCAGGAGTTCGACGACCACTACTTCGGGGCCATCCCGGACCGGGTGCTGGCGTTCATGCTGCACGCCGAGCGGGAGCTGTTTAAGGTCGGCATCCCGGCCAAGACCCGCCACAACGAGGTCGCGCCGGGGCAGTTCGAGATCGCGCCCATGTTCGAGCGCTCCAACCTCGCCGCCGACCACCAGCAGCTGCTCATGGTCACCATGAAGCGCGTCGCCCGCGAGCACGGCATGGAGCTGCTGTTCCACGAGAAGCCCTTCGCGGGCGTCAACGGCTCGGGCAAGCACGTCAACTTCTCGTTCGGCTCCTCGACCGTGGGGAACCTGCTGCTGCCCGGCGACACCCCGCACGACAACGCGCAGTTCCTGGTGTTCTGCGCGGCGATCATCCGCGCGGTCCACAAGTACGGCGGGCTGCTGCGGGCCTCGGTCGCCTCGGCCACGAACGACCACCGGCTCGGCGCGAACGAGGCGCCGCCGGCGATCATCTCGGTGTTCCTCGGCGACCAGCTGACCGACGTGTTCGACCAGATCGCCAAGGGCGGTGCGACCTCCTCCAAGGAGAAGGGCACCATGCAGATCGGCGTGGACACCCTCCCGGTGCTGCCGACCGACCCGGGCGACCGCAACCGCACCAGCCCGTTCGCCTTCACCGGCAACCGCTTCGAGTTCCGCGCACCGGGGTCGATGCAGTCCATCGCGTCGCCGGTCTACACCATCAACACCATCGTCACCGAGGCGCTCGACTTCATCGCGACCGCCCTGGAGACGCGGCTGGCCGCGGGCGAGGACTTCCACCACGCCGTCCAGAAGGTCCTCGAGCAGATCATCACCGACCACGGCGCGGCCGTGTTCAACGGTGACGGCTACTCCGAGGAGTGGCAGAGCGAGGCCGCGGCCCGCGGGCTGAAGAACCTGCGCACGACGGTCGACGCGCTGCCCGAGCTCGTGTCGCCGGAGGCGGTCGAGCTGTTCAGCCGGTACGGCGTGTTCACCGAGCGGGAGCTGCACTCCCGCTACGAGATCGCCGTCGAGCAGTACGAGCTGAGCATCGCCGTGGAGGCGAAGCTGAGCGTCGAGATCGCCACGACGAGCATCCTGCCCGCCGCCGTGCGCTACCAGACGCAGCTCGCGCAGAACGTGGCCGCGCTCAAGGCCGCCGGCGTCGAGGCGGACACCTCGCTGCTGGAGGCGGTCTCCGCGCCGATCGCCGCGCTGCGGCAGGCGATCGTCGCGCTGAAGGCGGCGACGTTCGAGCCGTCCGGGCACGGCCCGGCCTACGCCCGCGACGTCCTGCTGCCGGCCATGACCGCCGTCCGGGCCGCCGCCGACGAGCTCGAGACGCTCGTCGCCGACGACCTGTGGCCGCTGGCGACCTACCAGGAGATGCTCTTCATCCGCTGACCGGAGCGTCGCCGGGGCCGGTGGACCGGCCGGCCCCGGTGACGGTCAGCCGATCCCGTAGCGGGCCCGCCACAGCGGGTCGGCGGCAGCCCCCCAGCTCCCGTCGGGGTTGAGGCGGTTCTCCCGGGCGAGGTCGCGGGCCAGCCGGTCGACCACGTACGCGAGGTCGACGCGGGTGAGGACCTGCTGCGGCAGCGCGGTCTCCCCGTGGGCGGCGCCGACGAGGGCTCCGGTGAGGGCGCTGACGCCGCGGGCGTCCGGCGCGGTGACGGCCAGGGCCAGCGCCGCGGCCGTGCCCTGCCGGGTCGGGTGGCTCAACGCGCAGTACGTCGCCCCCCACAGCACCGCCGCGGCCGTGCCGTGGGGCGCTCCGGCGCGCAGGACCAGCGGGGACGCCGGGGTCGCGCGGGCGGCGCGGACGGCGTCGTCGACCACGGCGACGGCCGCGAAGTCGACGCCGGACAGGATCGCGTCGGTGATCGCGGCGGCCACCGCCTGCACGGGGTCCCCGCAACGCAGGGACGCGCCGGCCAGCAGCACCGCCAACGCCGTGGGCGCGAAGGTGCGGGGCCCGTGGGTCAGCGCGGCGGAGTCCACCGCGGCCCCCAGCGCCGCGACGGGGTCGCGGTCGAGCTGGACGGCCAGGGGCAGCGCCCGGACGACGGCGTGCCAGCCGTCGGCGGTCGTGACGGGATCGGCCGGCGTCCCCGCACCACCGGCCAGGCCGCGGACGGTGTCGCGGGCCTCCTCGGCGGTGTGGGTGAAGAGCTGCACCTCGTCGAGCCAGGCGGTGGGGTCGGTGGAGGTCCGTCCGGCGCTGCGGACCCGTGCCCACCGGCGGTAGGCCTCGTGCAGGTCCGCCCGCGCGTCCCCGGCTCCGGTCACCGTGCGACGCAGGGAGGTGCGGATGCTCGCGGCGGCGGTGAAGCAGGCCAGCTCGGTGGCCACCCCGTGCGGCAGAGCACCGCTGCGGCGGGGAGCGGACCCCAGCACCTCGCCCACCGAGAGCCCTTGCATCAAGCCCCGCACGCGCGAGCCGCGCGTCGGGCCCGGTGCCGTCGAGGGAGCGCCTGGCTCCACCTGCCGTCCTTCATCCACGATCAGGGTGTCGACCGCCTCGGGGCCGGGATCGAGCAACCGGGGCCAGGTTCCACCCGGTTGGCGTCTTCGCGACCTCCGGTCCCGCCGAGCACGGCGAGCCAGGTGCTCACAGCTTCAACATCCTGTATAGTTGAAGAAGCAAACACCAGGGGGCGTCATGCGCACGGCGGGTCGTCGACTCGAGCTCGGGTTCCTCACCTTCGTCGCCGAAGGAGGCTCCGGCGACGCCGGCGGCGCGCTGCGCGACGGGCTGACGCTCGTCCAGCACGCCGAGGACCTGGGGTACGACTCGGCGTGGGTGCGGGTCCGCCACCACGAGCCGTACCTGTCGTCCCCGATGACCTTCTTCGCCGCGGCTTCCCAGGTCACCCACCGGATCGCTCTCGGCACCGGCGTCATCCCCATGCGCTACGAGGACCCGCTGCGGCTCGCGGAGGACGCCGGGACGGTCGACCTCCTCAGCGGTGGGCGCCTCGAGCTGGGCGTGAGCAACGGCATCCCCTCCCAGGCCCCGACGCTGGACGCCCTCCACGGTGCCTCGGACCGCGGCTTCGCCGGAGAGGCCCAGCACCGCATCGACGTCCTGCGCCGCGCCCTGGCCGGGAAACCCGTCGGCCGCGCCACCGCCCCGTACATGGACATCCCGGCGGGCGGGGACCTGCGGGTCACCCCGCACTCCCCCGGCCTCGCGGACCGGCTCTGGTACGGCGCGGGCAGCGAGAGCACGGCCGTCCGCACCGGGACGGGAGGGTTCGACCTGCAGGTCTCGACCCTGAACACCGAGGAGACCGGTGAATCCTTCGACGTCGTGCAGGCCCGGCAGATCCGCAGCTACCGCAAGGCCTTCGCCGACGCCGGTCACGCTGGACGCCGCGAACCCCGCGTCTCCGCGGGCCGCATCGTCCTGCCCTTCCTGGACGGGCGGGACGCCGAGGACCACCGGCAGTTCCTCGAGGGGTACGCGTCGGGGATGACGGCCGAGGGCCGCCCCACGTCCCCAGGACCCTTCCCGATGCGCTACAGCACCGCGCTCAGCGGCGACCCCGACGGCATCGTCGAGCACCTGCGGCGCGACGAGGTGATCGGTGAGACCGACGGACTGGTCGTGGTGCTGCCGGCAGAGGCTTCCCTCGACGTGCACCGACGGGTGCTGAGCGCTGTCGCGGAGCACGTGGCCCCGCACGTGGGCTGGTACCCGAACGCCTGACGCGAGCGGCCTCGTAGGCCGGGCTACGGCCTGGCCCCGCGGAAAGGGTCTACAAATGCGTGGAGGGGTGGGGGCCCCCCCCCGGGGGCGC
>NZ_JBJLSJ010000064.1:0-13293 GCF_050871975.1 Kineococcus rugosus
CCGCGGCGCGATGGGTTCAGGGCTTTAAACCGCACTTGTTCCTTGTTTATGTCCGGGGGGTGGGCGACTAGCGCGCCCCCCCCCTTCTCCACCAGACCCTCGGTGTCCCAGTCGAGCTGCACGGTCACGCGGGTCTCGTCGTCGGACAGGCGGTGGAAGGTGACGACCCCGGCGTGCGACTTGCCGTCGACGCTCTTCCAGGCGACGCGCTCGTCGGGGTGCTGCTCGGTGATCTCGGCGTCGAACTCGCGCTCGACCCCGGCGATCTTCGTCTTCCAGTGGTTGTGGGTCTCGTCGATCTGGGTGATCGACTCCACGCCGCCCATGAACTCGGGGAACGTCTCGAACTGCGTCCACTGGTTGTACGCGGTGCGGACGGGGACCGAGACGTCGATGCTCTCCGTGACATTGCTCATGCCGGGTTCCTTCCCCGCCCCGGTGATCTGAAACGTCACCACCGGGACGATCCCTCAGCTGGGCTTCAGCGGGTCGTTGCCCCAGTTCATGAGGGAGTACCGCCACCGCGTGTCGGTGACGTCCCCCGACGGCCGCTGCTTCGAGTGCCGGGCCACGTACCCGGCGACCTTCGCCATGTGCTCGACGTCGTCGTCGGTGAGGTCGGCCTCCTTCGTCCGCAGGACCTCCACGATCCGCCGGCCCGAGCGGTGCCCCACCGACTCGCCCTCGCCGACCCCCACGGACTGCGACTCCTCCGTCTCCAGCCAGTCCTCCAGCTCCTTCGGCGTCATGTTGACCGCCTCGTGGAAGCGCTTCAGGACGTCGTCCCGGTCGTGCCCCTCCTTCGCGCTCACGTCACTTCCCCCCCGCCACGCGGATGACGGTCCCGCTGCTGTAGCTGGACTCGGCGCTGGCCAGGTGGACGTAGGCGGGGGCCACCTCGGCGGGCTGCCCGGGCCGGCCCAGCGGGGTCTGCGTCCCGAACCCCTCCACCTGGTCGGGCGGCATCGTCGCGGGGATCAGCGGCGTCCAGACCGGGCCCGGCGCGACGGCGTTCACGCGGATCCCCTTCGGCCCCAGCTCCTGAGCCAGGTTGAGCGTGAAGTTGACCAGCGCCGCCTTCGTCATGGCGTAGTCCAGCAGCGCCGGGGACGGGGAGTCGGCCTGCACGGAGACCGTGTTGATGATCGACGACCCCTCGCGCAGGTGCGGCAGGGCCGCCTTCGACAGCCACACGGTGGCGAAGACGTTGGTGGTGAAGGTGCGCAGCAGCTGCTCGGTCGTCAGGTCCCCGATGCCCTCCAGGGCCATCTGGTAGGCGGCGTTGTTGACCAGGACGTCCAGGCCCCCGAGCTCGGAGACGGCCGTCTCGACCACCCGGCGGCAGAACTCCTCCTCGCGCAGGTCGCCGGGCAGGCTGATCCCGCGCCGGCCGGCGGCCTCGACGAGGGCGACGGTCGCGTCGGCGTCGTCCTGCTCCTGCGGCAGGTGCACGACCAGGACGTCGGCGCCCTCGCGCGCGAACGCGACGGCCACCGCGCGGCCGATGCCGGAGTCGCCGCCGGTGACGACCGCGCGGCGACCGGTCAGGCGGCCGCTGCCGACGTAGCTGTCCTCCCCGTGGTCGGGGACGGGGTCCAGGTCGCGCGTGAGGCCGGGGTGCTCGATGGTCATGCCCTTGCCCTACCCCGGTCCCCGGCGTGCGAACCGCCCCGGTCGCTGGTGTGGTCACGGGGTGCCCGACACCCCGGACCCCTCCCGCCGCGACCGCGACGGGTACGTCGACCTGCGCTCCTACGCCGCCATCGGCGACGGGCGCACCGTCGCCCTCGTCGCGCAGGACGGCGGGATCGACTGGCTGCCGCTGCCCGACCTGGACTCCCTGCCGGTGTTCGCCCGGCTGCTCGACGGCGCCGGCGGCGGGCACCTCGCCCTGACCCCGGCCGGGCCGTGGACGGTGCAGCGCGCCTACGTGGAGGGCACCAACGTCCTGCGCAGCACCTACACCACCCCCACCGGGACGGTGCGGGTCACCGACTCGATGAACATGGGCAGCACCGGGCGGCTGCCGTGGGGGGAGCTGTGCCGGCTCGTGGAGGGCCTGTCCGGCGAGGTCGAGATGACCTGGTGCGTGGCCCCCGGGTCCGGCCTCGGCGCGTACGCGCCGTGGGCCGAGGAGACCCGCAACGGGGCCGTGCTGCGGCTGGACGCCGTCACCCTGGCCGTCCGCACCGTCGACGTGGGCGACACGACGTTCCAGGACCGGGAGGTCTCGGGCCGGTTCCGGACCTCGGAGGGTTCCGAGCACCTGCTGGCGCTGCTGTCCAGCCAGGGCGAACCGCTGCGGATGCCGAGCACCCGCTGGATCCGCCGCAACGTCGACCAGACGATCCTGCGGTGGCGCTCCTGGAGCGAGCAGTTCACGTACGAGGGCCGCTGGCGGGAGGAGGCCCTGCGCGCGGCGCTGCTGCTGAAGCTGTTGGCGCACGAACCGTCGGGCGCGGTCGCGGCGGCCGCCACCACGTCGCTGCCGGAGAGCCCCGGCGGCGGGAAGAACTGGGACTACCGGATGGCGTGGCTGCGCGACGCCACCTACAGCCTGCACTGCCTCATCGCCCTGGGGGAGTTCGAGGACGTGCACGCCAACGTGTCCTGGCTGCTGCGGGTGGCCCGGCGCTCCCAGCCGGACCTGCCGGTGCTGTCCCGGCTCGACGGGCACCAGCCCGACGGCCTCGTCCGGCACGACGTGCCCGGCTGGCGGGGGCAGGGACCGGTGGTGTCGGGCAACGAGGCCGCCGGGCAGCTGCAGCTGGGGGTGTACGGCGACGTCTTCGACCTCGTCCACCAGTACGTCCTGGACGGCAACGTCCTCGACGTCGAGACCGCCCGGTTCCTCGCCGGCGTCGCCGACCGCACCTGCGACCTGTGGCAGCGGCGCGACTCCGGCATGTGGGAACTGCCCGAGCTGCAGCACTACACCAGCTCGAAGATGGCCTGCTGGCAGGCGCTGGAGTGCGCCGTCCAGCTCGCCGACAACGGGCACATCCCGGGCTCGGTGGACCGCTGGCGCCGCGAGGCCGGCCGGGTCCGCGCCTGGGTCGAGGAGAACTGCTGGTCCGCCGAGCGCGGCGCCTACGTCTGGTACCCCGGGACGACCGACCTCGACGCGTCGGTCCTGCTGCACGCCGCCTCCGGGTTCGACACCGGCCCCCGGATGTCCGCCACGATCGACGCGGTCCGCGCCGAGCTGTCCGACGGCCCCCTCGTCCACCGCTACTCCGGCGCCGCGGCCGAGGAGAAGGCGTTCGCGGCGTGCTCGTTCTGGCTCGCCGCGGCGCTGGGTGCGGTGGGGCGGCGCGAGGAGGGCGTCGACCAGCTGGAGCGGACGCTGGCGCTGGGGAACGACGTCGGGGTGTGGGCCGAGATGGTCGACCCCGCCGACGGCTCGTCCTGGGGGAACCTGCCGCAGGCCCTGAGCCACCTCTCGCTCATGGCGGCCGTGCTGACGCTCGGGCGGGACGGGTGAGGTCGCGGCCGGGCCGGGACCGGTGACCGGTGGGTTTCGTGTGGCGGGGTCCCCGCGCCCCGGGCAAGCTGACCGACGGAACGACCCGGAGCCGGGGATCCACGGGATCCCGGGGACCGGGCCCGCCCCTGACCGAGGACCCGCCCACCAGCCGGCGGCGGGCCGGACGTCAGCGTCCCGCACGACCTCCCGACCCCTGCGGTCGATCGACGCATCGTGGTGCAGACCAGCGCCCCGGACGACCCGCTCGTCCGGGGCGCACTGCGTGGGCCCGCCGGCTCCCTCGCACCGCCCCACCGGGCGACCCGACCGCAGCAGCGCAGCACACCAGGAGATCAGCGATGAGCACACCCAGCGGAGAAGGCGCCCACGCCGCCGGTGACCGGTCCCACGACCGGGACCGGACCGCGGTACCGGCGGCCCAGCAGAAGGTCGGCGACGACAGGCCCCAGGTCCTGCACCGCCCGCACCGCGACGCCCCGGCCCGCGACACCGTCCACGACTCCATGGACCGGGTCTCGGTGGTGAACCGGGAGAAGAACGCCCACGGCGGGGTCAAGGTCGGGTCCGCGTTCTTCGGCTGGCTGACCGCCACCGGCACCGCGGTGCTGCTGACCGCGCTGCTCGCCGCGACCGGCACCGCCATCGGCGTCGCGAACTCCGGCAGCGTGGGCCAGGCCCTGGCCGGCGCCCAGGACAGCGTGACCGGGAACGCGGAGACCATCGGCGTGGCCGGGGCGGTCGGCGTGCTCGTGGTGCTGCTCGTCGCCTACTTCTGCGGCGGGTACGTCGCCGGCCGGATGGCGCGGTTCAACGGGATCAAGCAGGGTGTGGCCGTCTGGGTGTGGGCCGTGGTCATCGCCGTGGTCGTGGCCGTCCTGGCCGCCGTCGCGGGCAACCGGTACGACGTGCTGGGACAGCTGAACAGCTTCCCGCGCATCCCCGTCGACGCCGGGACCCTGACCACGGGCTCGATCGTCGCCCTGGTCGCCGCGGTCGTCGTCGCGCTCGTCGGGGCCGTCCTGGGCGGGCTGGCCGGGATGCGGTTCCACCGCCGGGTCGACAAGGCCGGCCTGGGGCGCTGAGGCCCCGGCCCCCGGCAGACCCCGAGGACCCGCACGACCCGAGAACCCCAGAACCCCAGAACCCCGACCCGGGCGCGAGCCCGTCCGATCGTCCCGTCCAGCACTCGCCGTCGACACCTCGACGGCACCGTCGAGAAGGAGAGCCATGACCCAGGAACCAGGGAACCCGACGACCGGAGCAGTCCCGGGCCGCGAGCCCGCCGCCTCCGAGATCGCCTACGAGGCGCTGATGGAGGGTCAGCAGCAGCAGCCGACGACGACCGGTGCGACGACCGGCACATACACCGGTGCCCACACCGGTGCGGACACCGGTGCGACGGCCGCCGGGGCGGGCAACTCCGGTACCGGCGGTCGCGCGGGAGCGGCCAAGCAGGAGGCCCAGCAGCAGGCCGCCGACGTCGCGGGCACCGCGAAGGAGCAGGCGTCCGCGGTGGCCGGGACCGCCAAGGAGCAGGCCTCCGCGGTGGCCGGGACCGCCAAGGAGCAGGCGTCCGCCGTGGCCGGGACCGCCAAGGAGCAGGCCTCCGCGGTCGCCGGGACCGCCAAGGAGCAGGCCGGCAACGTCCTGGGCGAGGCCAAGGCCCAGGCCGGTGACCTCCTGGAGGACCTGCGCCGGCAGCTGGCCGAGCAGTCCGACGGGATCCGCGACCGGCTCGCCGAGTTCTTCACCACCGCCGGCTCGGAGCTGTCCGACATGGCCGGCGCGGGCGGCTCCGGGTACGCGACGAACGTCGTGCGCCAGGTCGGCGACCGGGCCTCCAGCTGGGGCGCGCACCTGAGCCAGCACGACGCCCCCGACCTGCTCGAGCAGGGCCGGGCCTTCGCCCGGCGCAAGCCCGGGACGTTCCTGCTCGGTGCGGTCGTGGCGGGCGTGCTCGCCGGGCGCCTCACCCGCGGGGCCAAGGCCCACCACGACCAGGCCAGCCCCTCGACCGGTTCGCCGGCGTCCCTCGGCGGCCGGCACGTGACCGGACCCACGACGGAGGAGGTCCTGCCGTACTCCGAGTCCGAGGCCATCCTGGCCCGGACCGACCCGAGCACCGTCCCGGGCGCCGCCCCGGGCACCGTCCCGGGCACCGCCCCGAGCACCCTGCCGGGCTCCGACCCGTTCGCCTCCCCGGACTACCGGCCGTGAGCGGCGCGACCGCGGCCACGCCCCCCGGCGGCGCGGACCCGCACGGCCCGCAGGACGAACGGTCCCTGGGGGAGATCGTCGGCAGCATCACCGGGGAGTTCTCCACTCTGGTCCGTCAGGAGATCGCCCTGGCCAAGGCCGAGGCGACCCAGGACGCCAAGACCGCCGGCAAGGGGGTCGGCCTGCTCGCCGGCGCCGGCGTCGCCGGGCACCTGTTCCTCATCGCCCTCTCGGCCCTCGTCGTCATCGCCCTCGGCGGTGTCATCGGCTACGGCTGGTCGGCGCTGATCGTGACCGTGGTGTGGGCCGTGATCGCCGCGGTCCTGGCCTCACGCGGCCGCAAGGAACTCCGCCAGATCCCCCCGCCCCTGGAACAGACCCAGCAGAGCCTGAAGGAGGACGCGCAGTGGCTGAAGAACCGGAACAGCTGAAGCAGGACATCGAGGGGACGCGCAGCCAGTTGAGCAACGACCTCGACGCGCTGACCGACCGCCTGAACCCCTCCAACGTGGCCCACCGCCAGGTCGAGAAGGCCAAGGCGAACGTGGCGACCGGCATCGCCGGCGTCAAGGACCGCATCATGGGGACCGCGGACGACGTCCGCAGCTCGGTGGACGACGTCCGCGGTTCGGCCCGCGACTCGTTGGGCTCGGCCCGCGACTCGCTGGGCGCCGCCCGCGGCTCGCTGAGCGACACGGCCGCCTCCGGCCGCGCCGGCGTGGCCGACGGCGTGGCCGGGGGGAAGGCCGCCGTCAAGGGCCGCACCCGGGGCAACCCCGTGGCCGCCGGCCTGATCGCCTTCGGGGCCGGGTGGCTCATCTCCTCCCTCATCCCCGCCTCGGCGAAGGAGACCGACGCCGCCGGCACGCTGGTGGAGAAGGTCAAGGACGCCCCGCTGCTGGACGAGGTGAAGGCCACCGCGTCCGACGTCGGCGCGTCGCTGGGGGAGAAGGCCAAGGACGCGGCCGCCTCGCTGAAGGAGACCGCGCAGGAGGGCGCCGGCGCCGTCCAGAGCGACGCCCGTGACGCGGCCGCGGCCGTGAAGGACCACGGGACCAGCGCGGCGCAGGAGGTCAAGGACCAGGGTGCCGGCGCGGCCCAGGAGGTCAAGGACCACGGGGCCGGTGCGGCGCAGGAGGTCAAGGACCACGGGACCAGCGCGGCGCAGGACGTGAAGGACAGCGCCCGCGGCTGACGCCCGCGACCGGGGGGACAGGGGCCGTGGACGCACCGCAGCGCGGGCGTCCACGGCCCCGCCCCGTTCACCGGGGCGGGGGAGGTTCGCAGGTCAGGGAGCTTCGCGGATCAGGGAGCGGCGCGGCTCAGAACGCGTAGCGGACCCGCAGGTACGGCGCCCGCTGCTCGATGAGCTCCAGCAGTTCCCGCACGTAGCGGCCCTTGTCACCCGTCCGGTACCGGACGTTCGTCCCGCCGGACTGCGACCGCTTCGACTCCTGCATCGCCGGCCGCCACAGCAGGTCCTCGGCCTTGGGGTGCCAGCCGAGGTTCACCCGGTGCAGGTTCTCCTCGTGGGTCAGGAAGATGACCTCGGTCGCCAGCTGGGCCTTCGTCGCGGCGTTCGTGGCGTCCCCGAGCTGGTCGAGGAGCTCGGCCCAGCGCGCCAGCCAGTCGTCGTGGACGACGACGGGCGAGAAGTTGACGTGCACCTCGTACCCGGCGGCCACGAAGTCGTCGAGCGCGGCGAGCCGCTCGGGGACGGGGGAGGTGCGGATGTCCAGCAGCCGCGCGACCTGCGCCGGCATCAGGGAGAACCGAATCCGGGTGCGGCCGCGCGGGTCCAGCGTCAGCAGCCGCCGGTTCACGTGCTTCGTGGCGAACGACGCCTTGGCCGTCGGCAGGCCGGCGAACAGGGCGATGAGGTCGTCGACGTTGTCGGAGATCTCCGCGTCCACCGAGCAGTCGCTGTTCTCCCCGAGGTCGTACACCCAGTCGACCGGGTCGCACTGGTTCGGCTCGGGTTTCACGCCCTGCCGCTGCACGTGCCGGCGCAGGTACCCGGTGATCTGCTCGATGTTCGCGAACACCGTGATCGGGTTGCTGTACCCCTTGCGCCGGGGCACGTAGCAGTACGCGCAGGCCATGGCGCAGCCGTTCGCGGTGGACGGTGCGATGAAGTCGGCCGAGCGGCCGTTCGGCCTGGCCTGCAGCGACTTCTTGATCCCCAGGACGAGGGCCTCGCGCTTGATGCGCACCCAGCGGTCCACGTTCGTCTCGTCGCCGTGCAGTTCCGGGATGCGCCAGTGGCTGTCCACGGGCACCAGGGTCGCGCCCGGCCAGCGGTCCAGGACCTGCCGGCCGCGGGGGAGTTCCGCCGCGGCCGGCTCGTAGTAGATCCGGGTGACGTCGACGAGGCTCAGGCGCCCCGCCCGGTCTTCTGCTGGAGCTCGTCGATGAGCTCGGAGGCCTTCGCCTTGGTGAGGCCCTCGGGGACCTCCCGGCCCGCCTCCCGGGCCAGCGTCTGCAGGTAGCTCAACTGCGGCCCGGTCACGGGCTCGTCGCCCGTGGTCCAGTCCTGCGGGTCCTTCTCGGCGTTCTGCGGGGTGCTCTGGGAGTCGTTGTCGCTCACGCCTCCCAGTCGACTACCGCTCCCGGCTGCGCGCCACCCGGAGCCTGCCTACGGTGGAGCGGTGACCGACCAGTACACGTTCAGCAACCCGGTGACCCTCTACCACCAGGACGGTTTCGACCCGCAGCCGCAGGACGGCCCGGGTCTGGCCGCGCAGCAGACGCCGAAACCCGACCACGGGGAGTCGACCTACCGGGGCACCGGCCGCCTCACCGGCCGCAGGGCCCTGGTCACCGGCGCCGACTCCGGCATCGGCCGGGCCACCGCGATCGCGTTCGCCCGCGAGGGCGCCGACGTCGTCCTGAACTACCTGCCCGAGGAGGAGACCGACGCCCGCGAGGTGGCGGCGCTCATCGAGGAGGCCGGCCGCAAGGCGGTCCTGGCGCCCGGCGACCTCGTCGACGAGCGGTTCGCCCGCAGCCTGGTCACCACGACGGTCCGCGAGCTCGGCGGCATCGACCTCATCGCGAACGTCGCCGGCAAGCAGCAGCACGTCGAGGACGTCGCCGACCTCACCTCGGCGCAGTTCGACGAGACGATGCGCACCAACGTGCACTCGCTGTTCTGGATCGTCCAGGAGGCCGTGCCGCACCTGCCGCCGGGCTCGACGATCGTCAACACCTCCTCCATCCAGGGCTACCAGCCGTCGCCGAACCTCGTGGACTACGCCACGACGAAGTCGGCCATCATCACGATGTCCCAGGCGCTGGCCCAGCAGCTCGCGCCCAAGGGCATCCGCGTCAACGTCGTCGCCCCCGGGCCGGTGTGGACGCCGCTGCAGGTCGCCGGCGGACAGCCGGACGACGCGATGCCGGAGTTCGGGCAGTCCACCCCGCTGGGCCGCGCCGGGCAGCCGGCGGAACTGGCTCCCGCCTACGTGTTCCTGGCCTCCCCGGAGTCCAGCTACGTGATCGGCGAGGTCCTCAACGTCAACGGCGGCATGCCCACCCCGTGACCGCTCGGGCGTCGGCGCGCGACCTGCTGCGCGTGGCCCGGGACGCGTTCGGGTTCGAGGCGCTGCGCCCGGGGCAGGAGGAGGCCATGCGGGCCGTCCTGGCCGGGCGCGACGTGCTGACGGTGATGCCGACGGGGGCGGGCAAGTCCGCCGTCTACCAGGTCCCGGCGATGCTGCTCGACGGCCCCGTCGTCGTGGTGTCCCCGCTCATCGCGCTGCAGCGCGACCAGGTGGACGGCCTGCTGGAGGACGTGGGCGGGGCGGTGATGCTGAACTCGGCGCTGTCGGCGCAGGCGTGGCGGCAGGCCCGCGACGACCTGCGCTCCGGGCGGGCGAGGTTCGTGTTCCTGGCCCCTGAGCAGCTGGGCCGCGAGGACGTCACCGCGGAACTGGCCGCGGCCCGCCCCCGGCTCCTCGTCGTCGACGAGGCCCACTGCGTCAGCTCCTGGGGGCACGACTTCCGCCCCCAGTACCTGCGGCTGGGTGCGGCGCGGGCCCGGCTGGGGAACCCGCCGGTCATCGCGCTGACCGCCACCGCCAGCCCGCAGGTGCGGACCGAGATCGTCGAGCACCTGCGGATGGACGACCCCCTCGTGCTCGTCGAGGGTTTCGACCGCCCCGGGATCGACCTGCGCGTGGTGCGCTGCACCGACGCCGACGTGCAGCGGCAGGGCGTCCTGGACGCCGTGGCCGAGCAGGACGGCGCGGTGCTGGTGTACGTGGCGACGCGCGCCGGCGCCGAGGAGTTCGCCGGGCAGATCCCCGGCGCCGACCACTACCACGCCGGGCGCCGCCGCGCCGAGCGCGACGACGTGCAGCGGCGCTTCCTCGACGGCGACCTGCGCGTCGTCGTGGCGACCAGCGCGTTCGGCATGGGCATCGACAAACCCGACGTGCGGGCCGTCGTGCACGCCGCCGTCCCCGACTCCCCGGACAGCTACTACCAGGAGGTCGGCCGCGCCGGCCGCGACGGTGCCCCGGCCGTCGCGACCCTGTTCTACCGCCCCGAGGACCTCGGCCTGCGGACGTTCTTCTCGGCCGCGGTCGCCAAGGAGGAACCCCTGCGGCGCACCGCCGCCGCGGTGCGCGCGCACGACGGGCCCGTCGACCCCGCCGACCTGCGCCGCGAGCTCGGCGTGTCCGCGACCCGGCTCGCGGGGGCGGTGAACCTGCTGGCCGAGGTGGGCGCCCTGGCCGAGGACGAGCAGGGGCGCTTCGTCGTCCCCGACGACGCCCCCACCCCGGCCCGCGCCGCCGAGGCCGGGGTCGCCGTCTCGGAGCGCCAGCGCACCGTGGAACGGTCCCGCCTGGAGATGGTGCGGTCGTTCTGCGAGACCACCGCCTGCCGGCGGCAGTTCCTCCTGGGGTACTTCGGCGAGGAGCTCGCCGACCCCTGCGGGAACTGCGACACCTGCCGCGCGGGCACCGCCGCCGCCCGGTCGGCCGGCGAGGAGCCGTTCGCCGTCGGTTCGGCCGTCGAGCACGAGGAGTGGGGAGCCGGTCAGGTCATGCACTACGAGGACGACCGGGTGACGGTGCTGTTCGAGCGGGCCGGGTACCGCACCCTCGCGCTCGACCTCGTGCGCGAGCAGGAGCTCCTGCGGGGCACCGGGACGGGGCAGCGGTGAGGGTCCTGATCGCCGGGTGGTCCAGCGTCCTGCACGGCGAGGCGACCGCCGGGGACGTGCTGGCCGTCGAAGCCGTCACCGCGCACCTCACCGCCGGCGGGCACGACGTCGTCCGCACCTGGAGCCCGGCGATGGCGCTGGCCCACCGCACCCGCGGCCCGGGCTGGGCCGACGCCGGCTACGACGACGTCGACCCCGCCGGGTTCGACGCCGCGCTGTGGGTGTGCGGGCCGCTCACCGGGGAACCGGTGCGGGAGTTCCACGAGCGGTTCGCCGGGCTGCGCCGCGTCGCCGTCGGCGTCTCCGTGCTCGACGCCGCCGACCCGGCCGTCACCGGGTTCCACGCCGTCGTGCCCCGCGACGCCGCCGGCGCGGACCCGCAGCCGGACCTGGCCGCGCGCCCCGCCGTCGGCGCCGTCGACGTCGTCGGGGTGTTCCTCACCCACGGGCAGGGCGAGTACGGCGCCCGGCGCCGGCACGAGGCGGTCTCGGCGGCCGTGGGGGACTGGCTGGGCGGCCTCGACGTCGCCCGGCTCGACCTGGAGACCCGGCTGGACCCGCGGGACTGGCGGATGCCCGCGCGCGCCGGGCACGTCCTGGCGGTGGTCTCGCGCCTCGACGTCGTCGTCACCTCGCGGCTGCACGGCCTGGTGCTGGCGCTGCGGTGCGGGGTCCCGGCGCTGGCCGTGGACCCCGTGCACGGCGGCGGGAAGGTCAGCGCGCAGGCCGCGGCGTGGGGGTGGCCGGCGCTGCTGGCCGCCGAGGACGTGGACGCCGGGCGGCTGGGCGAGCCGTTCGCGTGGTGCCGGTCGCCGCAGGGGAGGGAGGCGGCTGCGGCGGCGGGCCGGGCCGCGGCGAGCGCGGGGGACGCCCAGCTGGCGGCGCTGACGGGTGCGCTGACGGGGCGCTGACGGGCGGCGCACCGGGCACCCGGGGGTGCCCCTCGCCCGCCGCGCCGCCCCGGCGCACACTGCCTCCCGTGGAGAACCCCCCGCGGACCGAGCAGCGCGACCCCGCCACGCGGGACCTGGACACCGCCGGCAGCGAGGGCGTCCTGCGGATGCTGCACACCGCCGACCGGGCCGTCCTGGACGCCGTCGAACCGCTGCTGCCGGACCTGGCCCGGCTGGTCGAGGCGGCCGTGGCCGCGCTGCGCGCCGGGGGGTCGGTGCACTACTTCGGGGCGGGCACCTCGGGGCGGCTGGCGGTGCTGGACGCGGCGGAGCTGCGGCCCACGTTCACGCTCGAGCCGGGCCGGGTCGTCGCGCACCTGGCCGGCGGGGCGCGCGCGGTCACCGAGGCCGTCGAGGGCGCCGAGGACGACGCGGCCGCCGGGGAGGCCGACGCCGCGGGGCTGGGCGCGGGGGACGTCGCGTTCGGGGTGAGCGCCTCGGGCCGCACGCCGTACGTCGGCGGGGCGCTGCGGGCGGCGCGGCGCGCGGGGGCGGTGACGGCGCTGCTGGCGAACTCCCCGGACCCGGCCCTGGGACCGCTGGCCGACCACCTGCTGGTGGCCGACACCGGCCCGGAGGTGCTGACCGGCTCGACCCGGCTGAAGGCGGGGACGTCGGCCAAGCTCGTCCTGAACGGGTTCTCGACGGCGGTGATGGTGGGGCTGGGCCGGACCTGGTCGAACCTGATGGTCTCGGTGAGCGCCACCAACGACAAGCTCCACGCGCGCGCCGGGCGCATCCTGGCCGAGGTCACCGGCCTGGCGCCGGCCGAGGCGTCCGCGGCGCTGCGGGCCGCCGGCGGGGACCTGCCGACGGCGCTGGTGGCGACGCTGCGCGGCTGCGGCCCGGGCGAGGCGGCGGCGCTGCTCGCCGCGTCCGGGGGGTCGGTGCGGGCCGCCGTTCAGGGCCCGGCGGGGACCGCGACCGGCTGACCGTCCCGCAGCCAGCGCAGGAACTCCGGGGCCGGGACGGGCCGGCTGTGCAGGTACCCCTGCGTCTCGTCGCAGCCCAGCTCCCGCACCAGCGCCAGCGTCGCGGCGTCCTCGACGCCCTCGGCGACCACCCGCAGGCCCAGGTGGTGGGCCAGCTCCACGGTGCCCGCCACGATCGCGGCGATGCGGTCGTCGGCCACGGCGCGGGAGGTGAACGTCCGGTCGATCTTCAGCTCCGTCGCGGGCAGGTTCGCCAGGTACGCCAGCGAGGAGTACCCCGTCCCGAAGTCGTCGATGCTCAGGGAGAAACCCCGCGCCGTGATGTCCCGGCAGGTCGCCAGGGCGCGGTCGGGGTCGTTCATGAGGGACGTCTCGGTGACCTCCACCGCCACGCGGGCCGGGTCGGCGCCCTGGGGGGGGGGGGGGGGGGGGGGGGGGGGGGGGGGGGGGGGGGGGGGGGGGGGGGGGGGGGGGGGGGGGGTGGGGGGGGGGGGGGGGGCGGGGGCGCGGGCGGGGGGCGGGTCGGGGTCGGCG
>NZ_JBJLSJ010000065.1:0-13024 GCF_050871975.1 Kineococcus rugosus
CCCCCCCCCCCCCCCCCCCCCCCCCCCCCCCCCCCCCCCCCCCCCCCCCCCCCCCCCCCGCCCCCCCCCCCCCCCCCCCCCCCCCCCGGGTCACTCCTCCTTGCTCTCCTCGTCCTTCTCCCCGGCCACGGGAACCCCCCTCGTGGTCACCGGGCGGCAACCCACCGTCCAGGAGGGGGAACCTGCCGGTACCGGTGGCCGAGGGCGTTGCGCCGCACCGGGGCAGGCCCCGGCTCAGTGCGTCCGGTGCCGCTCGGCCTGCGCCCGCAGCTCGGCGACGGCGCGCTCGGTGTCCCAGCCCTCGCGCAGCGCCCGGCGCAGCAGGTCGGACTGGCTCTCGGGGTTGAGGGAACCGACCGGCTGGTCCCGGTCGAGGTTCGTCGGGTACGGGTAGCCCTCGCTGACGGCGGTGACGACGTTGTCGAGCTGCCGGGCGGGGAAACCGCTGCGGCTCAGCTCCAGCAGCGTCGGGTACGTGGCGATGGACGTCCGGGTGGTGTCGACGGCTTCGAGGCAGCGCCCGAACGCGGAGGAGATCTGCAGCAGGTTCGCCATCCGGCGCACGTCGGCCGTGGTGTTCGTGCCCGCGCCGTGCATGAGGGCGGGGTTGAAGAAGACGGCGTCGCCCTTGCCCAGCGCCTGCTGGACGTGGTGCTCGGCGAAGTACTCCTGGAACTGCGGCAGCGAGAACGCGAGGTAGCCGGGCAGGTACTTGTGCGAGTGCGGCAGGTAGAGGGTGGGGCCGGTCTCGACGGGCATGTCGCAGTGGGCGACCGCGCCCTGCAGGGTCAGCGCGGGCGAGAGCCGGTGGACGTGCGCGGGGAACGCCGCCGCGGTCTCCAGCGGCATGAACCCCAGGTGGTAGTCGCGGTGCGGGACCTGCGCCTGCCCGCCGGGGTTCACGATGTTCAGCGCCGCGTTCAGCTGGTAGTTCCGGCCCAGCCACGCGCCCGCGGCCAGCGCCACGTAGTCGTTGCCGAAGTACTCGGCGAACAGGGCGGGGTCGCTGACGGCGAGCTTCTCCAGCGCGTTCCACACCCGGTCGTTCGCGCCGGGTTTCGCGAAGTGGTCGCCGGTGACCACCCCCGCGGCCTTCTCCTGCGCCAGCAGGGCGAAGAACGCCTCGGTGGTGCGGTCGACGAGGTCGGCGGGGAACGCGCCCTTGAACACGACGATGCCCGGGCCGTCGGACAGCGCCCGCGCGATCTCGGACTGCACGTCGCGGCGGCCCGCCTCGTCGTCCAGGTGCGGCAGGAGGCGGTCGGAGTAGAGGAGGACGCCCGCCTCGACGCCGTCGGCGTACGGGTAGTCGGCGAGGTCGGTGCCGGTGGCGAGCAGCGCCGCGAACTCGTCGAGGTCGCAGTCGTCCCGGCTGAGGAAGACGGGGTCGGGGCGGGGGGTCACGGCGGTCATGTCAGCGGTCCTCTCCGGGGTGATCGGCTCCGATCGTGCGTCGACGGTAGGAGCCGACCTGAGGGCCCGGCAAGGTGGTGAACACCTCAAGAACACCTCAGGATGAGGTCATGACCCACCCCCACCGCGTCCGCGACATCGCCGTCCAGGCCGGCCTCAGCCCCGCCACCGTCGACCGCGTCCTCCACGACCGGCCCGGCGTGCGGGCCAGCACCGTCGCCCAGGTCCACCGCGCCGTCGCCGAGCTGGACCGTCAGCAGACCCAGCTCAGCGTCGACGGGCGCACCGTCATCGTCGACGTCGTCGTCGACGCCCCCCGCCGGTTCTCCGAGGCCGTCCGCGCCGCCCTGGAGGCCGAGCTGCCGTCGCTGCGGCCCGCGGTGGTGCGCTCGCGGTTCACCCTCACCGAGGCCGCCCCGCCCGCCGAGATCGTCCAGCACCTCGCCCGCGTCGTGTCCCGCGGCTCCCACGGCGTCGTGCTGAAGGCGCCCGACACCCCGGAGGTCAACGACGCCGTCGCGCGCGTGCAGCGCGCCGGCATCCCCGTGGTCACCCTCGTCACCGACCTGCCCGCCTCGGCCCGCCTCGCCTACGTCGGCATCGACAACCGCGCCGCCGGCGCCACGGCCGCCTACCTCGTCGGCCAGTGGCTCGCCCCCGGCGACGCCGCAGCGGTGCTGGTGATCCGCGGCGACTCCGCGTTCCGCGGCGAGGACGAGCGCGAGATGGGTTTCCGCGGGACGTTGCGCGGCAGCGGGACGGGCCGCCCGATCGTCGAGCTCGTCCACCGCAGCGGCGACGACGACACCCTGCGGCGCTCCGTCGAGGCGGCCCTCGACCAGCACCCGGCCATCGGCGCCGTCTACTCGATGTACGCGTTCGGCGGGAACGCCGCCGTCCTCGACGCGTTCGCGTCCCGCGGCCGCCACTGCCGGGTGTTCATCACCCACGACCTGGACGCCGAGCACCGCGAGATGCTGCTCGCCGGCCGGATCTCCGCCGTCCTGCACCACGACCTGCGCGAGGACCTGCGGCGCTGCTGCCAGCTGGTCATGCAGGCCCGGGGCGCGCTGCCGGGGCAGCCGGTGACGGTGTCCTCGGCGATCCAGGTGGTGACCCCGCACAACGTGCCGCCAGCCCGGCTATGACAGTAAATCGTGTTACCGTAAACTCGTTCACTGTCATGGAGGTCCTCATGCTGCCTCGTCCGCCGGACTTGTTCGACCGCACCACGCAGTGGGACGCGCTGTCCTCGGTCACAGCCTCGTCCGGCGCGGAGACCGGCATGCGCCTGGCGATCGTGTCCGGACGGCGGCGGCACGGCAAGAGCTACGTGCTCCGGCGGCTGGTCCACGCTCGTAGCGGCATCTACCACCAGGCGCGTGAGGTCGAGAAGTCCTTCGCTCTCGACCTGTTCGCCCGCGACGTGGCCGACCACCTCGAGTACGCCCCGGACGCTCTGCGCTTCGACTCCTGGGAGACGGCATTCCGGGTCGCCCTCGGTCTGCGTCGCGGTACCCGCCGGACCCGGGGTGCCGAACTCCTGGTCCTCGACGAACTCCCCTACCTCCTCTCCCACTCCCCGGAGATCCCTTCCGTCCTGCAGCTCCTGCATGACGAGGTGGCGAACGACCCACGGCCGGGCGCTCCGACGGTCGTGCTGTGCGGTTCAGCGCTCGCGGTCATGAGCACGTTGCTCACCGGGTCCGCACCCCTGCGCGGTCGCGCGCAGCTGGACCTGACCATGCCACCCTTCGACTTCCGCGAGTCCCGGGAGTACTGGGGCGTCGAAGACCCCCTCGTCGCCTTCCACCTCGACGCCGTCCTGGGTGGGACCCCCGGGTACCGCGCACTGGTCGCGACGCCGCCTCCGACGGCGGTGGAGTCCTGGGGGGACTGGCTGGGGCGGACCCTCCTGAACCCGTCGACCGCCCTCTACGGCGAGAAGGCCTTCCTCCTGCGCGAGGACCCGCGCAACCTCGACCGCGGTCTGTACAACTCGATCCTGCTGGCCGTGGCCGGGGGACGTCACACCCCCACGTCCATCGGGGCCGCGGTGGGTCGGGACTACAACACGCTCAAGCACCCCCTCGGCGTTCTCGAGAGCACAGGCTTCCTCGTCCGCCGCGAGGACGTCCTGACGGCTCGTCGCCCGGTCTACTCCCTGGCCGACCCTGTCGTGAGGTTCACGCAGGTCGTCATCGACCCCTTCCGGAACCTGCTCGAAGAAGGCGACGCAGAGACGGCCTGGGCGGCCGCAGGGCCGGCCTACTCGTCCCAGGTGCTGGGGCCGCACTTCGAGCACATCGCCCGGGTGTGGACGGCGCGGTACTCCGGCGACAGGTGGGGCCGCGCCGTGGGCGAGGTCGGTTCGGCGGTCGTCAACGACCCCACGGGGAAGACCCAGCACGAGATTGACGTCGTCGCCCTGGAACGGGGCGTCCGACGGCACGACCCGGGAGCACCCGTCGTCGTCCTCGGGGAGGCGAAGTCGTCGAACTCGCCCCGCACCCTCAGCGACCTGCACCGCTTGGAGCGGATCCGCGACCTCCTGGATCGCGGAGGGCGGGTCGTCACCGGAGCCCGGCTGGCCCTGTTCGGGCGGTCGGGGTTCGACGAGGACCTCACGGCCCTGGCGGCGGGACGTCCCGACGTGCACCTGATCAGCCTGGAGGAGGTGTACGCCTGATCCGGGGTTCGCTCGCACCGCTTCCGACCGCGGCAGGATCCGCAGGTCGGGCTAGGCGGACGTGACGAAGCGTCGGGGATCTCTCGATCACCAGTGTCCGTGACGACCCCGGTCGCAGGCGTCCCCGGCCGCGTCCGGGTCCGCGTCCTCAGCTGCGGAAGTCGATGGTGGCCCGGCCGCCGTGCTCCTCCAGGTAGCGGCGGGCCCGGTCGTGCTGCCGGGGGCTGAGCAGCGGCTGCAACGTCCCCGTGTCGTCGTGGACGCTGAAACCCGCCAGGAAGCGCACGTAGGCGATGTCGATCGGGCACCCCTGCGCCAGGGAACCGTTGTCGCGGTCGGCGGCGACCTGGGCGGCGAGCGCCGAGGCCGCGACCTCCTCCAGCGAGGCGCTGTCGGCCAGGTCGAGCCCCGGGCCCAGCACCACCCCGAGGAAGGAGCGGTCGCTGACGGTCAGGGACGCCAGGATGCGCGACTGACGGGCCCGGGCCTCGCGGGCCAGCGCCGTGCCCGAGACGGCCGCCGCCTGCGTGACCGCCAGCCCGTTGGGGTCACGGGCGGAGGAGGACAGGCCCAGCTCACCGGTGGTGGCAGGTGAGTGGACGTTCAACACGTGGGGTTCTCCTCAGGGGTCCAGCTCCGTGGCCGTGTGCGGACCACTCCTCCTTCGGCACCTCACGGTGCGTGCTTGAGGCTGCTGGGGGCTGAGCCGTCCGCGTCCGGGCGCGGGGGCACCGTCACCCCGGGTGGTGCGGGTGGCGACGGCGAGGAGGAGGGTCGCCGGTCCGCTCCGCCGCCGTTCGGGGGATGAAGTTGAAGGAGCAACCGACAGCCGTCGATGTACCACCGTGATCCTCAGCAGGCGTGGCCGGCGGGCCGCGCGCCGCACCGCCGCGGTCCTGCTGCTGCTCACGGCGGCTGCGACGGCCGTGGCGCCGGCCGAGGCCGCGCCCCCCGTCGCGTACGCCGCGACCGTCCTCGCCGGGACCGGGACGGGAACCTCCCTCGCCCGACCGGCCAACGCGACCGTCGTGGACGGGTCGCTGCACTGGGCGGACTCGAACGAGCGGACGGTGCGGCGCCGGGCACCGGACGGCACGACGTCGGTGCTCGCGGGGATCCCGGGGGTCTCCGGCCGCCCCGTCCCCGGACCGGCGACCTCCTCCCCCCTGGTCCAGCCGACCGACGTGGCCGTGGACGGCCCCACCGCGTACGTGGCCGACGGCGGCGGCTACCTCCTCGCGGTGCGGGACGGGAACCTCAGCGTCGTCGCGGGCACCGGCAACTCGGCCCCCGTGCAGGGGGCCGTGGCGACGGGTTCGGGGATCGGGTCCCCGTACGGCCTGGGTGTCGACCCCGACCACACCGTCTGGCTGGCCTCGACGACCGCGCTGACGCACGTCCGCGCCGACGGAACCCTCGACGTGTTCACCTCCCCCGCGGTCCAGGAACTGCGGGACGTCGCTGTCGGGCCGGACGGGACGGTCTGGGTGGCCGACTACCGCGCCGGTGACGTCAAGCGGCTCGACCGGGCGACGGGCTCGCTGACGCGGGTCCCGGAACTGAGCGGGTCCGGCGGCCTGAACGGGTTCCCGACGAGCATCGCCGTGACGACCACCGGCGACGTCCTGACGACCTTCGCGTTCGGCAGCGGCCTGGTCCGCTGGCGCGCCGGTGCCGTCGACGTCCTCACCCTCACCACGGGCACCGGCACCGCGGACGCCGCCGCGTTCCCCGTGACCACCGTCTCCACCGGGTCGGGCGGGCTGACCTACGTCGTCGGCGGGGGCTCGACCCCGCGCATCGCGGCCATCGCCGAGGGGTCCGCGGCCCGGTGCGTCCCCGGCACCGTCGACGAGGCCACCGAGGGCGTCGCGTACCGGTACCGCTTCGGCACCTCCGGGTGGCCCGAACCGGCGGTGACGGCCGCCGCCGGTGCGGTGCTGCCCGCGGGCCTGTCGCTGTCCGCCGACGGCGTGCTCAGCGGCACACCGTCCGCCGCGGGGGACTCGGCGTTCGACCTGGCCGTGGCGAACCGGTACTCCACCGACACGTGCACGGTCTCGTTCCGGGTGCGGGCAGCGCCCACGCCCCCCACGCCCACGCCCACGCCCACGCCCACGCCCACGCCCACGCCCACGCCCACGCCCACGCCCACGCCGGAACCCACCGCGACGGCGACAGTCACCGCCACCGCCACCGCCACCGCGGAACCCACCGCCACCGCGGAACCCACCGCCACCGCGACGGCTACCGCGATCACCACCACTGCCCCCGAGCCCACCTCGACCCCGGAGCCGACCACCCCGACCGGAACTCCGACCGGCACGGCGGAACCCACCGCCACGCGGACCGCGCCCCGGCCCACCGACGTCCCGACCCCGACGTCGTCCCCGACGCCGACGGGGGTTCCGACGCAGACGCACACCGCAGCACCGGTCCCCGCCCCCACCGGCGCCGCGACCACGACGACCCCGTCGGCCTCACCCACCGCACCCCTCACGCCGGCCACCCGGCCGGGTACCGCCCGCGTGGATCCCGCGCTCCCACCGGCGACCACCCCGGCGGTGGCGATCCCCGGGTCCCGCCCCCCGGGCAGGACCCCCGCGCCGCCCGCGGCACCGACGACCCCCGAACCGACGACTGAACCGACGACTGAACCGACCGCTGAGCCGACCACCGCCGCACCGGCCCCGGCGACGTCGGCCGCCGCGGCGCCGACCCGCCGCGCGCCCACCCAGCCGCCGTCGGTGGTGCGCCGGGACGCGGAACCCGTCGTGGCGCAGGCCGTCGCCGTCGTCGCGGACGGCGCGCGGCACCTGGTGCTGGCGCTGGTGGCGCAACGCCAGGTGTCCGTCAGCGTCCTCCTGCTCGTGGTGGGTTTCCTCCTCGTGCAGGACCGCCTCGACCGCAGCGACCCGAAGCTCGCCGCGGCGCCGCTCGTCCCCCTGCCCGACCTCCCCTACCCACCGAACGACGAGGAACACCGATGAGCAGGTCCCCCGGCGGCGGACCGGCGCCCCTGGTGAGCTTCTCCGAGCGGGTGCGCTGGGTGCTGGCCGCCCGGTTGCTGGTGATCGCCCTGCCGGTCGGAGCGTTCTGGTTGCTGCCGGACGCCCGCACGGCGTCGTGGTCGGACCTCGTGCAGCCCGCGCTGCTGACGGCCGTCGTGGCGGTCGGCACGTCGTGGCGGCGGCTGCCGCGCCGGCTCGCCATCACGGTCCTGGGGTTCGGGCTGGTCGTGGACGGGGCGTACCTGGGGTGGGCGATGCACTGCCTGCACGGCCTGACGGGTCCGGTCCCCCGGATCGCGGTGGTGTACGCGGTGGCGATCACGTTGCTCGCCTCGTTCCGCACCGGCGTGAAGGTGACGGCGTGGCACACCGTGGTGCTGGTCGTGGTGTTCCAGTTCGAGCGGACCGGGCTGCTGCCGTCCACGTCGGCGGCCGGCGCGGGTCACCTGCGCTGGCACCTGCTGTCGCTGTGGGTCCTCGTCCTCACCGTCGCCTGCCTCGCGGCGGCCAACGAGCGCGAACTGCGCCGCCGCCGCTACGACAGCGACCTGCTGCGCCGCTTCGCCGTCGACGTGGGCCGCTGCACGCGGGCGACGGAGGCCGCGGCGCTGCTGGCCGGGCTGGGCCGGGACGAACTGCTCGCCCGCCGCGCCGCCGTGCTGCTCGTCGACGAACCCGCCGGTGCGGGGGCCGACGTGCGGGCGACGTGCGTGGTCGCGGACGGGGCGGGGCTGCGGGAGGTCCGGTGGTCCGGGACCGTGCCGGCCGACGGAACCCTGGCCCGGGCGCTGGCCGACGGCGGGCCGGTGCTGCGGTCCCGGGTCGACGAGCCGTGGCTGACCGGCGTGCTCCCCGACCCCGGCCGGGTGGTGGTGCTCGCCGCGGCCGTGGCGGGTTCCCCGACCGTCGTGCTCGTGCTGGAGGAGGTGGGAGCCCGCCGCCGGGGACGTTCGGCGGGGGTGTCGCGCCGGTTGCTCGCCACCGCCGAGCACGCTGCGGCGCAGACGGTCTCGACCGTCGCCCGGGCGGGCCTGGTGGACCAGCTGCGCACCGCCGCGGTGACCGACGGCCTCACGGGCGTCGGCAACCGCCGCGCCCTGGACGAGTCGCTCGCCGCGGCCGTGGACGACGCCCGCCGCACGGGTTCACCGCTGTCGGTCCTGCTGCTCGACCTGGACCACTTCAAGGCCCTCAACGACACCCACGGGCACGAGGCCGGTGACGACGCCCTGCGCGCGGTCGGGTCGCTGCTGCGCACCGGGCTGCCCGCCGGGGCGTTCGCCGCCCGGTACGGCGGGGAGGAGTTCTGCGTCGTGCTGCCCGCGACCGCCGACGGCGCGGGCGTGGCCGAGGGGCTGCGGGAACGGGTCGCGGCGCTGGACCTGGTCGCGCCCGTCACGGTCAGCGTGGGGGTTTCCGCCCTGCCCGCCCACGGCGTCACCGCGCGGGACCTGCTGCACGCGGCGGACACCGCGCTGTACGACGCCAAGCGCGGCGGGCGGGACCGGGTGCGGGTCTGCCCGGTGGCGGGGAGCGGCCGGGCCGCGCAGGTGACGAGGTGACCGGGCGCCGGGGGCTGCGACCGCCACCGTCCTCACCGTGCCCGGTGGAGCTCACCGGGTTCCGGTGAGTATCGGCGAGGACGAGTCCGGCGGGAGGACGTCCCGGGGTGCCCCTGCTCCATGCGCCGCCCGGGGGCGACGGGGTGGTGAGGGGGCGATCAGGTGCTGGAGCGGCCAGTCACCGCCCGCTCCCGGGCACCGCTGCTCACGAGGGCGCGCCCGTGGTGGTGCGGTGGCCGTCCCACCAGGACACGACCAGCACGTGCGGCACCGTCAACCCGGCCGGCAGGGCCAGGCCGGCGGTGGCGAAACCGCGCCAGCCACCGGTCAGCGCCCACAGCGCCCCCAGAGCGGCGAGGCTGACCGCGGTCGGGACCGCGGCCGCCACCGCGAAGCGCGCCACGGGGCGCGCCAGGCGCCGAAGCAGGCCCCGAAGGCGGCCAGCGGCGCCACGAGCAGACCCACCGCAGCCAGCAGCGCGACGTCGACGGCCCCCAGCCACCGGCGCTGGGACAGGCGGCGCACGCACGTCAGGACGACCGCACCGAGCACGACGACGACCGCCGGGGCGGTCAGCCACGGCGGCAGCACCCCGGAGCTGCCGGGGACGAGCAGCGCGATGAACGGTGCGCTGGTGGCCGGTTCCCGCAGGACCGGCAGCAGCACCAGCCACCCCCAGTGCTGCCACGCGCCGGGGTCCGCGAGCTGGACGAGCAGGACCGCGGTGAGGGTTCCGAGGGAGACGACGGTGGCGGCACCGTCGGGGGTCCGCACCGACCGGGGCCGGTTCCACGCGCGTGGCGCAGTGCCCGGGAACCACCCGGTGGCGGCGCGGTACCCGCCGCCACCGGTGGGGGCGGCGGGTACCGCGGAGCTCACGCGTGCCGCGGGTGCTCGGGCGGGATCTGCACCGCGGTGGCCCGCTCGGTGCTGGTCACGTCGACGGTGTGGGCTCCACCGGGCGTTCCGTCGTGGACGGGGAGCACCCCCTTGAGCACCGGCTGCACGCCCTCGGACTTCTTCACCGAGGAGATCCACACCTCCTCGGGGTGGGTCTGCTCACCGGCGTGCACGTCCTCGGCGGTGCGCAGCTTGGCGACCTTGTGGATCAGGGCACCGAAGCCGACCTTGGCGGCGATGTCGGCGAAACCGAACCCGACCTGGATGGTGGTGGTCCAGTTGGCGCCGGGGAGCCAGTTGTGGATGGCGTAGGCGACGGGGTACCAGGCCCACACGCTCAACAGCAGGATCGTCGCGTTGCGGTAGGAGGCGTAGGCCTCCGCGCCCATCGCCGACCTCGACGAGCGCAGCACGCCGATCATCAGCACGTGCAACACGATGTAGAAGACGGTGCTGATGACGCCCCACACCAGCAGTTCGGTCTGATCGTCGCCGCCGCCGTCGACGGCGGCGCCCAGGAAACCCGTGAAAATCATCAAGAAGGCCGCGGCCATCAGCGCGAACCGCGTGGACCGGGCGCGGGCGCCGGCCAGCGCGGAGACGGCGAGGAACTCCACCATCAACAGCGGCACGGTGACCGACCAGTCCATGTACCGCGGGATGAGGGTGTTCAGCGCTTCCGCGTTGGGCAGGTAGGTTCCCTCGGCGTACACGTAACCCTGGTCGAACTTCACCACGAGGTGGACGTAAGCCAGGAACGCCACCCCGGTGAGGGACAACGACGCCAGGACGGCCGGGCGGTAGCGGGCGCCGACCTCGTCGGTCGAGTTCCAGGTCCGCAGGAAGTGGGCGAGCAGCGCCAGTCCGGCGACCACCATGGAGTAGAGGATGAGGTCGTGCTGACCGGGCGAGAGCGCGAACGCCTCCGGCCGGGTCACCTCGGCCACGAACATGCGGGAACCTCCAGGTGGATGAACTCGTTGAAGATCGCCGTTCTGACCCGTCGGGGCGAGGCTAGGTGCCCCGCGGACCGGTGGCATCTCCAGACGTGACCCCGGACGAACAGCCGGACCCCGCAGCCGGAGGGGCGCGCGCCGCCCACGGCGAGGAACTGATCCTCTCCCCGCCGATGGAGGACTCCCCACGGCGATCGAGGGCAGCCGGGGTCCGACACGCCTCCCCTCGTCGCGGCCCCGCCTCCACGACACGCTGATCCCCGTGAGCGGAACCGCTGCGCAGGACCACCGGACGGTGTGGCCTCGGACCCACGACGGGCTGCTGTCCTGGGTCCGCGACGACCACGCCGTCGCCGACGTCCGCCGCTACTTCGCGGTCCCCGACCCGGACGACCCCACCGCTCCCGCGTTCTCCGGCAGCCGGTTCGAGGCGCTCGGCGGGGGCGGGGACCGGGAGGGGACCGCCGACGAGGTCACCGCCGACGACCTGGTCGCGGTGACCCTGCTCAGCGTCGACGTCCCACCCCACGTGGCGCTGGCCCTGCTCGAAGGCCGGCTGGGACCGCAGCTCACCGAGCAGCTGCGCCGGGTCCCCCGGGAGGCGAGCATCGTGACGGAGGCGGGCCGGTCGTTCCTGGCCGACGACGGTCCGCTGGACCGCGCTTGGCAAGCGCTGAACCGTCGAACGGGCATGGGGTACGTCACGACGAGCAAGCTGCTCGCCCGCAAGCGCCCCCACCTGGTCCCCGTGTGGGACCAGGTGGTGCGGTGCGCGCTCGGCACCCCCGTCCGCCCGTGGACCTGGCTGGGCGAACGGTTCAGCGACCCCGAGCTCCCGGCCGCGCTGCGCCGGGTGCGGGAGGCGGCGGGCGTGCCGGCGACCGTCAGCGAACTGCGCGTCCTGGACGTGGTGCTGTGGACGGGGCACGCGGCCTACCACCGGCGGGGGCGGTGCCCGGGCTGAGGGCCGACCGGACGGCGGTGGGCGCCGAGGGCGGTCCGCTCACCGGGAAGTCCAGGTCTCACCCGTTGCTCCTCACGCAGGTCGCCCGTATCGCCTAGCAAGCACCGCCGCGCCCAGGACGATCACTGGGAGGTGACGCTCAGGTGCAGGCCTGAGCGCCGTCGACCACCTGAGGCGGACCATCCCGTGCACACTGCTGGACGCAAGGCTCGACGCAGCCGAGCCGCCGCTACCCTCCTCGCCGCCTCCAGCGCAGCGATCGCCGTCGGCGGCCTGACCGCCCCGTCGGCCGTGGCCGTCACCGCCGCGGGTGACCTCGCGGCGCTGCCGGCCGACGTGCGCGAAGCGCTGAGCCCGGCGCAGACGGCGGTCTTGACCGATCTGACCCGGGGGTCGGGGCACGTCGTCGACGTCATGGTCGCCGACGGTGACTCCTACCGGGTCGTGCGCGTCACGACCGACTCCACCGCCGACGCCGCGCGCGCCGGCACGGTGCTGGAGGGCGTCGACGGCGTCCTGGCCGCAGCCCCGGCCGCCGAGGCCCGCGTGGCCGCCGACGCAGCGGGCGAGGACTGGCGCTCGTCGCAGTGGGAGTACGCACGCATGGGCGCCGGGATCCAGAACGCCTCGCTGGCGGGCTCGATCGGGAACGTCAAGGTCGCCGTCATCGACTCGGGCCTGGCCCGCCACGCCGACATCGACGAGAGCGCCGTCGTCGGTGGGCAGGACTTCACCACCGAGGGCGACTTCCGCCGCGACGGGCTGGGCCACGGCACCCACGTGACCGGCACGGTGGCGGCCACGGTGGGCAACGCCGGTGTCGACGGCTTCGCGCCGGGCGTGAAGCTGCTGGTGTACAAGGTCTTCACCTCCACCGGCGTGGGCGACAGCGGCGGCATCCTCAGCGCCATCCGCAAGGCGGCCGACGACGGTGCCGACGTCATCAACCTCTCCCTGACGGTGGGCGAACCCGGCCAGGTCCTCCCGACGGTGCAGGCGGCGGTGGACTACGCGCGCGGCAAGGGCGTGGTGGTGATCGCCGCGGCCGGGAACTACGGCGCGCCGTGCGACAGCTCCAACGTGGGCAAGTGCGGGAACCCCGTCCTGATGCCGGCGTCCCTCCCGGGGGTCGTCGGCGTCTCGGCGACGAACTCGTCCAACGCCAGGGCGGGGTTCTCCGAGTACGGCTCGCAGATCGACGTCGCGGCCCCGGGCGACGGGATCATCTCGACCTACAACCAGGGCTCGACGTCGTACGCGACCATGAGCGGCACCTCGATGGCCGCGCCGCACGTGGCGGCCGTCGCCGCCACGATCAAGGCCGTCAAGAAGACCTTCGCCCCCGACGAGGTCGAGACCATCCTGAAGTCTTCGGCCCAGGACCTGGGACCGGCGGGCCGGGACGACTCGTTCGGCGCGGGGATGGTCCGGTCGGACTCCGCGGTGACCGCGGCGCGGGCGGCGATCGGTGGGATCGGGACCCCGACGCCCACGCCCACCCCCACCCCCACCCCCACGCCCACGCCCAC
>NZ_JBJLSJ010000066.1:0-11520 GCF_050871975.1 Kineococcus rugosus
CCCCCCCCCCCCCCCCCCCCCCCCCCCCCCCCCCCCCCCCCCCCCCCCCCCCCCCCCCCCCCCCCCCCCCCCCCCCCCCCCCCCCCCCCCCCCCCCCCCCCCCCCCCCCCCCCCCCCCCCCCCCCCGGGCCCGCGCCTAGGCCCCCTGCGCCGCGCGCATCCCCCGCAGCTCCTTCTTCAGGTCCCCCACCTCGTCGCGCAGGCGGGCGGCGAGCTCGAACTGCAGCTCGGCCGCTGCGGAGTGCATCTGGTCGGTCAGCTCCTGGATGAGCTGGGCCAGGTCGGCCTGCGGCAGGCCCTCGCGGGGGGCCGGGCCGACCTCGCGGCCGACGTTCTTGCCCTTGCCCCTGGCCCCGGCCTTCGCGGGCGTCGGCGCCTTGCCCCGCGACTGCGAGCGGCCGCTGCCGCCCTGGGCCGCGGCCAGCAGCTCGGCGGTGTCGGCGTCCTCGCGGGCGATGAGGTCGGTGATGTCCGCGATCTTCTTGCGCAGCGGCTGCGGGTCGACGCCGCGCTCGGTGTTGTAGGCGACCTGCTTCTCGCGCCGGCGGTTGGTCTCCTCGATGGCCTCGGCCATCGAGGGCGTGATCCGGTCGGCGTACATGTGCACCTGACCGGACACGTTGCGCGCCGCGCGACCGATCGTCTGGATGAGCGACTTCGACGACCGCAGGAAGCCCTCCTTGTCGGCGTCCAGGATCGCCACCAGCGACACCTCCGGCAGGTCCAGCCCCTCGCGCAGCAGGTTGATGCCGACCAGGACGTCGTACTCGCCCTGCCGCAGCTCCCGCAGCAGCTCCACCCGGCGCAGGGTGTCGACCTCGGAGTGCAGGTACCGCACCCGCACGCCCTGGTCGAGGAAGTAGTCCGTCAGGTCCTCGGCCATCTTCTTCGTCAGCGTCGTGACCAGGACGCGCTCGTCCTTGGCGGTGCGCAGCGAGATCTCGTGCAGCAGGTCGTCGATCTGGCCCTTGGTGGGCTTCACGACGACCTCGGGGTCGACCAGGCCCGTCGGGCGGATGATCTGCTCGACGACGCCGTCGCCGCGGGACAGCTCGTAGTCCCCCGGCGTCGCCGACAGGTAGACGGTCTGCCCGACGCGCTCGAGGAACTCCTCCCAGCGCAGGGGCCGGTTGTCCATCGCGCTCGGCAGCCGGAACCCGAAGTCCACCAGCGTCCGCTTGCGGGACATGTCGCCCTCGTACATGGCGCCGATCTGCGGGACCGTCACGTGCGACTCGTCGATGACGAGCAGGAAGTCCTCGGGGAAGTAGTCCAGCAGCGTGTTCGACGCCGACCCCGCCTCCCGGCCGTCGAGGTGGCGGGAGTAGTTCTCGACGCCCGAGCAGGACCCGACCTGCCGCAGCATCTCGATGTCGTACGTGGTGCGCATCCGCAGCCGCTGCGCCTCCAGCAGCTTGCCCTGCTGCTCCAGCTCGGCCAGCCGCGCGGTGAGCTCGGCCTCGATGGTGCCGATGGCGCGCTCGAGCCGCTCGGGCCCGGCGACGTAGTGGGAGGCCGGGAACACGTAGACGAGGTCCTCCTCGCGGATGATCTCCCCCGTCAGCGGGTTCAGCGTGTACAGCTTGTCGATCTCGTCGCCGAAGAACTCGATCCGCAGCGCGTGCTCCTCGTACTGCGGGATGATCTCGACGGTGTCGCCGCGCACCCGGAACGTGCCGCGGGTGAAGGCGAGGTCGTTGCGGGTGTACTGCTCCTCGACGAACTTGCGCAGCAGCACGTCGCGCTCGATGGTGTCGCCCACCTTCAACGTCACCATCCGGTCGACGTACTCCTGCGGCGTGCCCAGGCCGTAGATGCAGGAGACGGTGGCGACCACGACGACGTCGCGGCGGGTCAGCAGCGAGTTCGTCGCCGAGTGCCGCAGCCGCTCGACCTCGTCGTTGATCGAGGAGTCCTTCTCGATGTAGGTGTCCGACTGCGGGACGTACGCCTCGGGCTGGTAGTAGTCGTAGTAGGAGACGAAGTACTCGACCGCGTTGTTCGGCAGCAGCTCGCGGAACTCGTTGGCCAGCTGCGCGGCGAGGGTCTTGTTCGGGGCCATCACCAGCGTCGGCCGCTGCACCTGCTCGATGAGCCACGCCGTGGTCGCCGACTTCCCGGTGCCCGTCGCCCCCAGCAGGACGACGTCCTGCTCGCCGGCGTTCACCCGCCTCGCCAGCTCGGCGATCGCGGTGGGCTGGTCACCCGAGGGGGAGAACTCGGAGACCACCTCGAAGGGGGCCACCCGGCGCTGGAGGTCTGTCGTCGGCCGCATGGGGGAAGACTAGGTGCGACCTCCGACACGAGCCGCTCCACCGGCGTCCGTCGCGACGCCCACCACGACCGCGCACCCCGGGTCGGCGCTGGCGAACCGCCCCTGACCTGCGCCGACGTAGCCGACGGAGGTCAGTCCGCCCTCGGCGGACACCGTCGCCCGCAGCGGCCACGAGCCCGCCGCGTCCAGCCGCGCCGGTCCGGCGGCGGCCTCCAGGCGAGCCAGCACGCGCTGCGCGTCCGCCGCGGTCGGCGCCCCCGCCGGGACGGGCCCGGGGCGACCGGCGCGCAACCCCGCCTCGAACGGCAGGAGCCGCTCGCGCCACAGCCGCTCGACCAGGGCGGGCAGCGGGTCCGGCCCCCCCGGCTCCCGCCGCGGGTTCGGCAGCAGCACGTCCGCGGCGGCCCGGCGCTCGTCGTCGCCGGCCTGGGCGGCGATCCGCGCGCGGGCGTCGGCCGGGTCCATCCCCCGCTCGGCGACCAGCCGGCGCTCGCGCTCGGCAGCGTCGGCGTCGACCACCACGACCAGCGGGTACCCGGGCGCGGCGCCGGTCTCCACCAGCAGCGGCACGTCCTCCACCACGACGGCGTCCGCGGCGGCCGCCGCCCGCAGCTCCTGCCGGCGCGCGGCGACCAGCGGGTGCACGATCGCGTTCAGCGCCGCGCGGCGCTGCGGGTCGGCGAAGACGACCCGCCCCAGCGCGGGCCGGTCCAGGGACCCGTCGGCGGTGAGCACGCCGGGCCCGAACTCCGCGACGACCGCCGCCAGGCCGGGCGTGCCGGGGGCCACCACCTCGCGGGCCAGGACGTCGGCGTCGACGAGCACCGCCCCCAGCCCCGTCAACAGTCGCGAGACGGTGGACTTGCCCGCCCCGATCCCCCCGGTCAGCCCCACGCGCAGCACCCGGCCGAGGATAGGCGAAGGGCCCGCCCGGTGAACCGGACGGGCCCTGTCGCTCAGCGGCCGGAGAGGGTCAGCGGACCCCGCCGCGACGCTTGTTGAAGACGTCGAAGGCGACGGCCAGCAGCAGCACCAGGCCCTTGATGACCTGCTGCAGGGACTGGTCCACGCCGTACAGCTGCATCCCGTTGGAGATGACGCCGACGAGCAGACCACCGATCATCGCGCCCTGGATCTTGCCGACACCACCGGTGACGGCCGCGCCGCCGATGAAGGCCGCGGCGATGGCGTCGAGCTCGAAGCTGTTCCCGGCGCTGGGCTGGGCGCCGTTGGAGCGCGAGGAGAAGATGACCCCGGCCACGGCGGCCAGGAAGCCCATGTTGACGAAGATCCAGAAGTTCACGCGGCGGACGTTGACGCCGGACAGCTGGGCCGCGGCCAGGTTGCCGCCGATGGCGTAGACCTGGCGACCGAAGACCGAGGACTTCATGATCGTCGAGTAGGCCAGGATCAGGACGGCCAGGATGATCAGCACGATGGGCAGGCCGCGGCTGTGCGCCAGCTGCCAGGCGAAGGCCATGACGACGACGGCGACGCCGACGATCTTCAGGACGAACAGCGGCATCGCGTCGACGACCTGCTGGTAGCGGACCTTGGCGATGCGGGTGCGGACCTGGGTCACGGCGAACGCGACGACGGCCAGCGCGGCGATGAACAGCGTGAAGGCGTCGTAGCCGTAGCCGCCCATGAGGCCGTTGATGAACCCGGTGGCGACCTTGCCGTACTGCTCGGGGAACGGCGAGAGCGAGACGTTGTCCAGGACGTAGAACGTCAGGCCGCGGAACAGCAGCATGCCCGCCAGCGTCACGATGAAGGCCGGGATGCCGATGAAGGCCACCCAGAAGCCCTGCCAGGCCCCGATGAGGAGACCGACGCCGAGCGCCGCCAGGACACCGACGTACCAGGGCTGGCTGCTGCCGATGACCAGCTGGGCCGAGACGGCCCCCGTCAGCGCGACCACCGAGCCGACCGACAGGTCGATGTGCCCGGCGACGATGACGATGAGCATGCCGATGGCCAGCACCAGCACGTAGGAGTACTGCAGGACGATGTTGGTGATGTTGCCCGGGCTCAGGGACAGCCCGTCGGTGAGGATCGCGAAGAACAGCACCACGACGACGAACGCGATGTAGATGCCGCTCTCGCGCAGGTTCTGGGTGATCGCGACGAAGGGGTTCGCGCTGCCGGTGCGCGGCGTCGGCGCGGGCTTGTCCTTGGTCAGCGTGCTGCCGCTCATGCGGTGCGCTCCTGCGGGGTGAGTTCTTCGCTGGAAGAGGGGGTGGGCTGGGGGGTCGGCTCGGTCGTCAGGCTGCGGTCCTTGGTCATGAGGACCATGAGGGACTCCTGCGAGGCCTGCTCGATCGGCACCTCACCGGTGATGCGCCCGGCCGACAGCGTGTAGATGCGGTCGCAGATGCCCAGCAGCTCGGGCAGCTCGGAGGAGATGACGATGACGGCCTTGCCGGCCGCCACGAGCCGGTTGATGATCGTGTAGATCTCGTACTTGGCGCCGACGTCGATGCCGCGGGTGGGCTCGTCGAGGATCAGCACCTCGGGGTCGGAGTAGATCCACTTCGACAGGACGACCTTCTGCTGGTTCCCGCCGGAGAGCTTGCCCGTCAGGGCGTTCACGGTGGGAGCCTTGATGTTCATGCTCCGCTTGCTGTCCTCGGCGACCTTGATCTCCTCGTTCGCGTCGACGAAACCGCCGGTCGCGAGCTTGTCGAGGGCCGCCGCCGAGACGTTGCGCTTGATGTCGTCGATGAGGTTCAGGCCGAACTTCTTGCGGTCCTCGGTGGCGTAGGCGAGGCCGACCTTGATGGCCTCGCGCACCGAGCGGGCCTGGACGGGCTTGCCGTGCAGGTACAGCTGCCCGCCGAGGTAGCGACCGTAGCTGCGGCCGAACACGCTCATCGCCAGTTCGGTGCGGCCGGCGCCCATCAGCCCGGCGATGCCGACGACCTCGCCGGCCCGCACGTTCAGCGATGCGTGGTCGACGACGAGGCGGTCCTGGGAGGCGTGCCCGACGGTCCAGTCCTCGATCCGCAGGATCTCCTCCCCCGGGTTCGAGGTGCGCTCGGGGTAGCGGGAGTCCAGGTCGCGGCCGACCATGCCGCGGATGATGCGGTCCTCGGTCACCGCGTCCGCGCGCATGTCGAGGGTCTCGATCGTCTGGCCGTCGCGGATGATCGTCACCGAGTCCGCGATGGCCTCGATCTCGTTCAGCTTGTGCGAGATGATGATGCTGGTCATGCCCTCGTCCCGCAGCTGGCGCAGCAGGTCGAGCAGGTGCGCGGAGTCGTTGTCGTTCAGCGCCGCGGTCGGCTCGTCCAGGATCAGCAGGCGCACGTCCTTGCTGAGCGCCTTGGCGATCTCGACGAGCTGCTGCTTGCCGACCCCGAGCTGACCGATCGGCGTGGTCGGGTTCTCGGCCAGACCGACGCGGGCGAGCAGCCGGGAGGCCTCGCCGTTCGTGCGGTTCCAGTCGATGAGCCCGCCGCGGCCCTTGATCTCGTTGCCCAGGAAGAGGTTCTCCGCGACCGACAGGTACGGCACGAGCGCGAGTTCCTGGTGGATGATCGCGATCCCGACCTTCTCGCTGTCGGAGATGCCGGAGAACGTCGACAGCTGACCGTCGAAGTGGATCTCCCCCTCGTAGGTCCCGTGGGGGTAGACACCGGACAGGACCTTCATGAGGGTCGACTTGCCGGCGCCGTTCTCACCGCAGATCGCGTGGACCTCACCGCGGCGGACCGACAGCGAGACGTCGGACAGCGCCTTGACCCCGGGGAAGGTCTTGGTGATGGAACGCATCTCCAGGATGTTCCCGGCCCGTCCGGGCCCGGAGTGCGTGGTGTGGGTGTTCTCGGTCATCGGTGAACCGTCGTCCCTCGTGTCGGTCGGGGAGGTGGTCGGGAGTGCGCGCGCGCTGGGTCACGCGAAACCCGCCCCGGGTCGTGGTGACCCGGGACGGGTGGGGCGAGGAGGTCAGCTGGCCTTGCCGGCGTCGACCTCGGCCTGGGTGTAGTACTCCGTGTCGACGAGGGCGCTCTTGACGTTGTCCTTCGTCACGATCTCCGACTCGAGGAGGAAGGACGGGACGACCTTGACGCCGTTGTCGTACGTCTCGGTGTCGTTCGCCTCGGGCTCCTCGCCCTCGACCATCGCCGAGGCGGCCTTGACGGCCTCGTCGGCGAGCTTGCGGGTGTCCTTGAAGATGGTCGAGTACTGGACGCCGTCGTTGATGAGCTTCACCGACGCGATCTCGGCGTCCTGACCGGTGATGACGGGGATCGGCTGGCCGCCGTTGCCGTACCCGGCGTTCTGCAGCGCGGTGAGGATGCCGCGGGAGATGCCGTCGTACGGGGACAGGACGCCGTCGACCTTGCTGCCGTCGTTGTACGCGGAGGTCAGCAGGTCCTCCATGCGCTTCTGCGCGGTCTCCTGCTGCCAGCGCAGGGTGGCGGCCTGGTCGATCGTGTCCTGGCCCGACTTCACGACGATCTTGCCGGAGTCGATGTAGGGCTTGAGGGTGTCGAAGGCGCCGTCCCAGAAGAACTGCGCGTTGTTGTCGTCCAGCGAACCGGCGAACAGCTCGACGTTGAAGGGCCCGGTGGCGGTGCCCTCGGACCCGTCGGCGTTCTTCAGGCCCAGGCCGGTCAGCAGCGACGTGCCCTGCTGCACACCGACGTTGTAGTTGTCGAAGGAGACGTAGAAGTCGACGTCCTTGGACCCGCGGATGAGGCGGTCGTAGGAGATGACCTTGACACCGGCGGTCGCGGCCGCGGACAGCTGGCTGCTCAGCGCGGTGCCGTCGATGGCGGCGACGATGAGGAGCTTGTCGCCCTTGGTGATCATCTGGTCGATCTGCTGCGACTGGGTCGGGATGTCGTCGTTGGCGTACTGCAGGTCGACCTTGTAGCCGGCCTTCTCCAGACCCGCCTTGACGTTGTTGCCGTCGGCGATCCAGCGCTCGGAGGTCTGGGTCGGCATGGCCACACCGATGGTGATGTCCGACGGGTTGGCCGATTCGCCGCCCGAACCGGACGTGTCGGAACCCGCACCGCCGCCGCCGCACGCGGCGAGGGTCAGGGCGAGGCCGGCACCGAAGACGGCCAGGGCACTGCGGCGTTTCATCACGGCGGGACTCCTCTGTACCTCGTGAAACCCCCGCGCACCGGAGCGCGGGGGAAGGGGATGGTGCGCCGTGGGTGGCGCGGGTCTGCTGGTGTGGGGGGCGGGCTTCCTCGTCCCGTCGGGCACCGGCAGGGCTGAGCTGATGGTCACATTGTTAGCGTTGCCAAACGGCGCCGTCAAGCCGATCACCCGGTTGCACGCACCCTCCTCGGCGCCCGCCTGACCCGCTCGATCCTGGGTTACTCTGCTGGCGCGAGGTCGACGCGGCCGTCCCTCGCCCGACCGTTCCCGGGCCCTCGACGAGGAGTTCCGGTCCTGAGGAAGTGGGACGCGCATGTCCACGGACGAGCCCGAGCACGACGACGTCACGGGGAGCTCCCCCGAGGGCGACGTCCGCGTGCCCGTCCTCGCCGACGTCGCCCAGCTCGCCGGGGTGTCCCAGCAGACCGTCTCGCGCGTCGTCCGCGGCAGCCCCTCGGTCGCCCGGCGCACCCGCGAGCGCGTGCAGGCCGCCATCACCGAGCTCGGCTACCGCCCCAACGTCGCGGCCCGCGCCCTCGTCACCCGCCGCTCGCACCGCATCGGGGTGGTCGCCGCGAACGCCTCCCTCTACGGGGCGGGGATGACCCTGTCCGGCATCCAGGAGGCGGCCCGCGCCGCCGGCTACGCCGTCTCCCTCGTCATGCTGCCCGACCTCTCGACCGGCAGCGTGCAGGAGGCCCTCGAGGACCTGCGCGCCCAGTCCGTCGACGGCGCCATCGCCGTCGTGCCCGAGGACGCCTCGCAGGAGGCGGTCCGCGCCGCCGACGCCGCCTTCCCCTGCGTGCTGGCTCCCGGCCTGGACGGCGCCGGGGTCGCCGACGCCTACTGGGCCGAGGTCGCCGCCGCCCGCGCCGCCACCGACCACCTGCTCGACCTGGGCCACCGGACCGTGCACCACATCGGCGGCCCCGGCGACTGGGCCGAGTCCCGGGCCCGCTCCACGGGCTGGCGCACCGCCCTCGTCGAGCGCATGCGGGTCGTCCCCCGCCCGCTGCGCGGGGACTGGTCGGCCGCCTCGGGGTACGCCGCGGTCGCCGACCTGCCGCTGGAGTCGGTCACCGCGCTGTTCGTCGGCAACGACCACATGGCCGTCGGGGTGCTCAACGCCCTCGGGCAGAAGGGTCTGCGGGTGCCGCAGGACGTCTCCGTCGTCGGCTTCGACGACGTCCCCGAGGCCGCGTTCTACTCCCCGCCGCTCACCACGGTGCACCAGGACTTCGCCGAGATCGGCCGTCGCTGCGTGCGCGTCCTGCTCGGGCGGCTGCGCGACCGGGTCGTCGAACCCGGCGCGCTGCACCCCGCCCTGGTGGTGCGCTCGAGCACCGCTCCCCCACCCGTCCTGCGCTGACCGCCGGCGCGGCGGCCGTCGCGGACGAACGAAGGCCCCGACCGGGATCCGGTCGGGGCCTTCGTCAGATCGTCAGCCGATCAGCGTGAACCTCAGTTCCCGCCGGTCAGCTTCTCCCGCAGGGCCGCCAGGGCCTCGTCGGACGCGAGCGTGCCCGCGGCCTCCGGAGCCTCGGAGGTGTACGAGGACGGGGCCGACGAGGAGCTGCCGGCGGAGCTGCTGCTGCTGCTCGTCGCGGCGGAGCCACCCTCGGCCTCGGCCTTCGCCTCGGCCTCGGCGCGGTCGGCGACCTGCTTCTTGTGCTGCTCCCAGCGCTCGTGCGCGAGGGCGTACTGGCCCTCCCACTCCTCGCGCTGCGCCTCGAAGCCCTCGAGCCAGTCGTTGGTCTCGGGGTCGAAGCCCTCGGGGTACTTGTAGTTCCCCTGCTCGTCGTAGTCCGCGGCCATGCCGTACAGCGAGGGGTCGAACTCCTCGCCGGCCGCGGCCAGGGACTCGTCGGCCTGCTTCAGCGACAGCGAGATCCGGCGACGCTCCAGGTCGATGTCGATGACCTTGACGAAGATGTCGCTGTTGACCTGGACGACCTGCTCGGGCACCTCGACGTGGCGCTCGGCCAGCTCGGAGATGTGGACCAGGCCCTCGATGCCGTCGTCGACGCGCACGAACGCACCGAACGGGACGAGCTTGGTGACCTTGCCCGGCACGACCTGACCGATCGCGTGGGTGCGGGCGAACTGCTGCCACGGGTCTTCCTGGGTCGCCTTGAGCGACAGGGAGACGCGCTCGCGGTCCATGTCGACGTCGAGGACCTCGACGGTGACTTCCTGACCGACCTCGACGACCTCGGACGGGTGGTCGATGTGCTTCCAGGACAGCTCGGAGACGTGCACCAGGCCGTCGACGCCGCCGAGGTCCACGAACGCACCGAAGTTGACGATCGAGGAGACGACGCCGGAGCGGACCTGACCCTTCTGCAGGGTCGTGAGGAAGTTCTGGCGGACCGCGGACTGGGTCTGCTCGAGCCAGGCGCGGCGGGACAGGACCACGTTGTTGCGGTTCTTGTCCAGCTCGATGATCTTGGCTTCGATCTTCTGGCCGACGTACGGCTGCAGGTCGCGGACGCGGCGCATCTCGACCAGCGACGCGGGCAGGAAGCCGCGGAGGCCGATGTCGAGGATGAGCCCACCCTTGACGACCTCGATGACGGTGCCCTCGACGACCTCGTCGGCTTCCTTCTTGGCCTCGATGGTGCCCCAGGCGCGCTCGTACTGGGCGCGCTTCTTGGACAGGATCAGACGGCCTTCCTTGTCCTCCTTCTGGAGGACCAGGGCCTCGACCTCGTCGCCGACACCGACGACCTCGTTGGGGTCGACGTCGTGCTTGATCGAGAGCTCGCGCGAGGGGATGACGCCCTCGGTCTTGTAACCGATGTCGAGGAGGACCTCGTCACGGTCGACCTTCACGATGGTGCCGGAGACGATGTCACCGTCGTTGAAGTACTTGATGGTCGCGTCGACCGCGGCAAGGAAGTCCTCAGCCGATCCGATGTCGTTGATCGCGATCTGAGGAGTGGTGCCCGCCGGCGCGGTCGTGGTGGTCGTCATGGAGGTAGGGGCTCCGTCAGGGACAGTCGCAGGTGTCACGCCCGGGGGTTCCCGGCCGTCACGCGGGCCGGCCAGACCTCAGGTCCCTGGGTCCGGGAGGACGGGCAGGATCAGCCGGGCAGACGCGCGCCGTCCAAGACTACCCACCGGGTGCGGGGCGGGCAAAGCGCCCCCGGCGGGCTGACAGGATCGGCGCGTGGACGACCCCCTGCACGAGCCCCTGCACGAGCCCCTGGACGCCTCCTCCGACGACCCCGCCGCCGGCTCCCCGCACGACGGCGCGATGGCCCAGCCCAGCGTCGGGCGCCGCGGGGTCGGCGCCGCCGAGACCGTCGCGGCGCAACGCGCGTGGTGGGACGCCGAGGCCGCCGGGTACCGCCGCGAGCACGGCGCCTTCCTCGGCGACGACCGCACCGGCTCCGACCTCGTGTGGGGCCCGGACGGGCTGCGCGAGGCCGACGCCGGCCTGCTCGGCGACCTCGCCGGGCGCACCGTCCTGGAGTTCGGCGCCGGCGCCGCCCAGTGCGCCCGCTGGGTCGCCGGGCGCGGCGCCCGCGTCGTGGCGACCGACCTGTCGCTGGGCATGCTGCGCGAGGGCGCGGCCGAGGCCGCCGCGGCGGGGGTCCCCCTCGCGCAGTGCGACGCGCGGGTCCTGCCCTTCGCCGACCGCTCCTTCGACGTCGCGTTCACGTCCTACGGGGCGCTGCCGTTCGTCGCCGACGCCGACCGCGTGCTGGCCGAGGTGGCCCGCGTCCTGCGGCCCGGCGGCCGGCTGGCCGCCAGCGTGCCCCACCCGGTCCGCTGGGCGCTGCCGGACGTCCCCGGCCCCGAGGGGCTGACCGCCACCCACTCGTACTTCGACCGCCGCGCCTACGTCGAGGCCGACGAGCACGGGACGGTGACCTACGCCGAGCACCACCGCACCGTCGGGGACTGGGTGCGGCTGCTCGTGGGCGCGGGGTTCACCGTCCGCGACCTCGTCGAACCCGAGTGGGCCTCCGGGGACGCGGTCTGGGGCGGCTGGAGCCGGCTGCGCGGGGAGCTGCTGCCCGGGACGCTGGTGCTCGTGGCCGACCGGCCCGCCTGAACCGGGGGGGGGGGGGCCCGGCCCCCCCGCCCCCGCCCTATCGCGCCCACGGCGACCCTCGCCGGCC
>NZ_JBJLSJ010000067.1:0-11496 GCF_050871975.1 Kineococcus rugosus
CGCCCGTCCCGGTCAGCCGGCGCAAACCACGAGATATACACCGCCCCCCCCGCGGGGGGGCGGGGCCCCGGGGCGGGCCCCGCGGGCCGGGCCCCTGCGCGGGGACGCTCAGGGCAGCCGCAGCGGCTGCAGCTCCTCGAACCGGTCGCCGGGCCCGGGGTTGCCGGGGGCGCTGGCCCCGCCGAGCTGGTGCACCACGCCCCACACCGCGTTCAGCCCCGTGGTGACCGCGCCCTCGGCCCAGCCGGGGGTGAAGGAGATGTCGTCCCCGGCCAGGAAGATGCCGCGCTGGTGGGCGGGCAGGTCGTCCTGGACGAAGTGGGAGAACAGCCGCTGCTGGTAGCGGTAGTGACCGGGCAGGTTGCCCCGGAACGCGCCCATGAAGTGCGGTTCGCGCTCCCAGGACACGGTGATGGGCTCACCCAGGACGTGCGAGGCGATGTCGACGTCGGGGTAGATCTGCCTGAGGTTGTGCAGCATGAGCCGCACCCGCTCGTCGGTGTCCAGCGCCAGCCACTTCAGCGCGTCGTCGTTCCAGGTGTAGCTGAGGCAGATGACGGCGGGGGAGTCGGCCGCGGCGGGGTCGTGCAGCCCCTCGCCGCCGTCGAGGAGGTAGGTGCCGCGGGTCATGCGGTCGGTGAGGGTGGTGCTCATGACGTGCCGGCCGGTGGCGGGGTCGACGTCGCGCCAGAACGGGCGGTCCACGAGCACGAACGTCTTGGAGGACTGCATGTAGTGCGAGCGCTCCATCGCCATCCACAGGTCGTGGCTGAACAGCGACTCCTGCGTGTCGATGCCCGCCGACAGCAGCCAGGACTGGCAGGTGACGACGACGGCCTCGTAGGAGCGCTCGGTGCCCCAGCGGTCCAGGACGTGCAGGTCCCCGTCCTCGCCGCGGCGCACGCGGGTCACGGCCGGTCGCGGGGAGCCGCCATGCAGGGACCGCAGGCTGGTTCCGGCCGGCCAGTGGGCCAGGGTGGCGGGTGCGTGCTCCCACAGGCCCAGCGGGACGCTCTGGGCCCCGCCGGTGATGCGGTGGTGCTGGTCGTCGGCGTCGGTGTGGACGACCCGCAGGATCTCCAGCACGGAGTTGGGGAAGTCGGTGTCCCAGCCGCCGGTGCCGAAGCCGACCTGGCCGAAGGTCTCGCGGTAGGCGTACGGCAGCGCCGCGAACGCGGGCGACTTCGCGACGAACCCGTAGAACGTCTCCTCGTCCAGGCGGGGGACGGTGCGGTTCCAGATCTCCTTGATCGCGGGCAGGTCGCGGCGGCGGATGGCGTCCTGCATCGCCTCCAGCTCCGCGCCCTCGACCAGGGCCCGGCGCCACGCGGCGGCGACCTCGGCGAACTCGGCGGGGAGGTCGGCGGCGGTCTCGGCGTAGTGGGCGCGGTTGCGCAGCTCGATGACGGTGCTGGGGGTCTGCGGGGCCAGCGGGTTCGGGAACGGGCTGGTGCGCAGGCCGAGCTGGTCGACGTAGTGGAAGAACGCGCGGCCGGAGGCGGGGAACCGCATGCCGCCGAGGTCGGCGACGGCGCCGGGGACCCCGGGGAAGGCCGCCGAGCGCAGCCGGCCGCCGATCTCGCCGGCCTCGTAGACCACCGGGCGCAGCCCCAGCTTCATGAGCTCGTGCGCGGCGACCAGGCCGGACACGCCGGCCCCGATCACGGCGACCTCGGTGCCGTGCCGGTCGGCGGGCACCGAGCCCAGGCCGGCGGGATGGGCCAGGTAGTCGTCGTAGGGGAAGGGGAAGTCCGGCACCAGCATCGTCAGCGGCGGGCCGGGTTCGGCGGTGGGGGCACCGGGCAGCTCGTCCTCGGTGGTCGTCCCCGTGGGCAGGGTCATCTCAGCTCCCGGTCCGGGTGGCGGCGAGCACCGACAGCAGCTCGTACGTGACGTGCGCGGCGGCGATGCCGGTGATCTCGGCGTGGTCGTAGGCGGGGGCGACCTCGACGACGTCGGCGCCGACGACGTTCAGCCCGGTCAGCCCGCGCAGGGTGCCCAGCAGTTCCCGGCTGGTCAGGCCCCCCGCCTCGGGGGTGCCGGTGCCGGGGGCGGCGGCGGGGTCGAGGACGTCGATGTCGACCGAGACGTACACGGGCCCGTCGCCCAGGCGGCGGCGCACCCGGTCCACCGCGCGCGCCACGCCGTCGGTCTCGTAGTCGTCGGCGCGCACGACCTGGAAGCCGAGGACGGCGTCGTCCTCGAGGTCCTGCGCGTCGTAGAGCGGGCCGCGGGTGCCGACGTGCAGGCAGCGCTCCAGGTCCAGCAGACCCTCCTCGGAGGCGCGGCGGAAGAGCGTGCCGTGGGTGTACGGGGCGCCGAAGTAGGTGTCCCAGGTGTCCAGGTGGGCATCGAAGTGCAGGACGGCGAGCCTGCCGTGCTGCTTGGCCAGGGCGCGCAGCGCGGGCAGGGCCAGGGTGTGGTCCCCGCCGAGGGCCATGACGGTGGCGCCGTCCTCGGTCAGGCGCGTCAGCGCCGTCTCGGTCTCGCGCAGCGCCTCGCCGATGTCGAAGGGGTTCAGGCCCAGGTCGCCGGCGTCGGCGACCTGCTGGGCGGCGAAGGGGGAGACGCGCAGGGCGGGGTTGTAGGGGCGCAGCAGCTTGGAGGAGGCTCGGATGTGCCCGGGGCCGAAGCGGGCCCCGGGCCGGTAGCTGACGCCGGAGTCGAAGGGCAGGCCCACGACGGCGACGTCGGCGCGCGAGACCTCGTCCAGGCGCGGCAGGCGCGCGAAGGTGGTGGGGCCGCCGTAGCGGGGGACGCGGGTGGCGTCGACCGGACCCTGCGGCGGAGGGGTGCTGGGGGACGGCATGCCTCCACAGTGGCGCGTCGCCGCCACACCGGTCAACCCTTGTTTACCGATGGGGTCGAGGGGTTTTCAGAACGCCCCCGCAGTGCCAGACTGCGGCGGCGCGGCACCGGCCGCGCGGGACGGGAGGCGTGGTGCGGGAGACGGGACCGGGTCCGGGCGACCCGGGGGGTGCGGCGCACATCGGGGCCCGGCTGCGCGCCGCCCGCCTCGCCCAGCGCCGCACGGTCGCCGAGGTCGCCCAGGCCAGCGGGCTGACCAAGGGCTTCCTGTCCCGCCTCGAGCGCGACCGGGCCACCGCCTCCGTCGCCGCCCTGGTGCGCCTGTGCGCCACCCTCGACCTGGCCGTCGGCAGCCTCTTCGCCCCGGCCCCGGCCGGGGAGGTCGTCCGCGCCGGGCACTACCCGCCCATCACCTTCGGCGGGCACGGGCTGCGCGAGTCCCTGCTCACCCCCGCCGGCGAACGGCGCGTGGCCGTCATCGTCAGCGAGCTCACCCCCGGCGGGGGGTCGGGGGCCGAGCCCTACGCCCTGGACGCCGACGTCGAGTTCGCCCTCGTCCTCGCCGGCGAGGTCGAGCTGCGCTTCGTCCCCGGCGCCGACCCCGCCGACCCCGCCGAGGTCGTCGTGCTCGGGCCCGGGGACGCGTTCACCTTCGACCCCGCCCGCCCCCACAGCTTCCGCGCCGCCGGCGACGGCCCCGCCCGGGTGCTGTGGGTCGTCAGCCCCGCCCTGTCCGACCCGCCGCGCCGCGGCGCCTAGACGAACGAACCGGACCGCCCCGACCGACCCGGACCGACCCGGACGAAGGAGTCCCGTGGACCGCACCACCCCGCCGCAGGGCCTGCGCGCCCAGATGCTGCGCACCAAGCCCGTCGACCAGATCGTCACCGAGGCCGGGCACGGCACCGGGGGGACCGGGGGCGCCAGGATGCGCCGCTCCCTGGGCCTGTGGCAGCTGACCGCCCTGAGCATCGGCGCCAGCCTGGGCACCGGCATCTTCGTCGTGCTCGGGGAGTCCGTGCCGCTGGCCGGCCCCGCCGTCGTCGTCAGCTTCGTCCTGGCCGGCGTCACCGCCCTGCTCTCGGCGCTGTCGTACGCCGAGATGGCCGGGGCCGTGCCCGTCGCCGGGTCCAGCTACTCCTACGTCTACGCCACCGTCGGGGAGTTCGCCGGGTGGCTGTGCGGGTGGTGCCTGCTGCTGGAGTACGGCGTCTCCGTGGCCGCCGTCGCCGTCGGCTGGGGTCAGTACGTCGCCGACGTCGTGCACGCCGTCACCGGCCTGCTCCTGCCCGCCTGGACCGTCCAGCCCCCCGGCTCCGGCGGGGTCCTCAACCTGCCCGCCGCGCTCGTCGTGGCCGGTGCCGCGCTGCTGCTGGTGCGCGGGGCCCAGGAGAGCGCCGCCGTCAACGCCGCCATGGTCGTGGTCAAGCTCGTCGTGCTCGCGCTGTTCTGCGCCGTCGCCCTCACCGCCTTCCGCGCCGGCAACCTCACCCCCTTCGCGCCGCTGGGCGTCGCCGGGGCCACCGCGGCCGCGTCCCGGCTCTTCTTCTCCTACATCGGCTTCGACGCCGCCAGCACCGCCGGGGAGGAGGCGCGCGACCCCCGCCGGGACCTGCCGCGCGCCATCGTCCTGTCCCTGGTCGTCATCACCGCCATCTACTGCCTGGTGGCCCTGGCCGCCGTCGGGGCGCGGGAGTGGACCTGGTTCGACGGGGTCGAGGTCGCCCTCGTCGACATCCTGCGCGAGGTCACCGGGCAGACCTGGGTGGGCGTGCTGTTCTCCCTGGGGGCGCTCGTCTCCATCGCCAGCGTCGTGCTGACCGTCCTCTACGGGCAGACCCGCATCCTGTTCAGCATGGCCCGCGACGGCCTCGCCCCGGCCGTCTTCGGCCGCCTGGACCGCCGCGGCGTGCCCGTGCTGAACACCGTGATCGTCGGCGGCGCCGTCGCCGTGCTCGCCGCCCTCGTCCCCCTCGGCGCGCTCGCCGACGCCACCAGCATCGGCTCGCTGGCCGCCTTCGCCCTCGTCAACGTCTCCGTCGTCGTCCTGCGCCGCGCCCGCCCGGACCTCCCGCGCACCTTCCGCGTCCCGCTGTTCCCGTTCACCCCGCTGCTGGGGGCCGCGATGTGCGTGCTCCTGGCCCTCAACCTCGGCACCGGCACCTGGATCGCCTTCGGCGCCTGGACCCTGGTGGGCGTGGCCGTCTACCTCGCCCACGGCCGCCACCGCTCCCGGCTGGAACGGCCCGCCGGAGCCGGGACGGAGCGGGCGCGGTGAGGCTCGCCGTCGCGCAGCGGGCCGCGACCGCCGACGTGGCGGGCAACCTCGCCGTCCTGGAGCGGGCGGCCGCCGGGGCCGCCCGCGCCGGGGCCGACCTGCTCCTGACCCCCGAGCTGTTCACCACCGGCTACGACCCCGGCCGGGTGCACGCCGACCCGGCGGTGCTGCCCCGCGTCGCCGACCTCGCCCGGCGCCACGGCGTCGCGCTCGTCGTCAGCGAGCCGCACGAGGGGGCCATCACCGCCGTCGTCGTCGACCGCGACGGCACCGTGCGGGGGCGCTACGTCAAGACCCACCTCTACGGCGACGCCGAGCGCGCCGCCTTCCGCCCCGGCGACGGCACCCCGCTGCTCGTCGACGTCGCCGGGCTGCGCGTCGGCGTCCTCGTCTGCTTCGACGTCGAGTTCCCCGAGACCGTGCGCGGCCTGGCCCTGGCCGGGGCCGACGTCGTCGTGGTGCCCACCGCGATCTGCGACGCGAGCGTCGCCCGGGTCCTGCTGCCCGCGCGCGCCTACGAGAACCGCGTGGCGCTCGCCTACGCCAACCACCACGGCCCGGCCCCCGACGGGCAGACCTTCAGCGGCGGGTCCCTCGTCGTCGGGCCGGACGGGCGGGTGCTGGCCGCCGCCGGCGCCGACGCCGACGCGCTGCTCGTCGTCGACGTCGACGCGCAGGACCTGCACCGCGCCCGGGAGGTCGTGGACTACCTGCCGCTGCGGCGGGTGGAGACGTACCGGATCCGGTGAGGGGGCGCCGGTACCCTGGCCCGGTGCTGATGCGGATGTCGACCCTGTTCCTGCGGACCCTGCGGGAGGACCCGGTCGAAGCCGAGGTCGACAGCCACAAGCTCCTCGTGCGCGCGGGCTACATCCGCCGCGCCGCGCCGGGGATCTACACGTGGCTGCCGCTGGGGCTGAAGGTGCTGCGCAAGGTCGAGCAGGTCGTGCGCGAGGAGATGGACGCCGCGGGCGCGCAGGAGGTCCACTTCCCGGCGCTGCTGCCCCGCGAGCCCTACGAGGCGACGAACCGCTGGAGCGACTACGGCGACGGCATCTTCAAGCTGAAGGACCGCAAGGGCGCCGACTACCTGCTCGCGCCCACCCACGAGGAGATGTTCACGCTCCTGGTCAAGGACCTGTACTCCTCGTACAAGGACCTGCCGCTGTCGATCTACCAGATCCAGACGAAGTACCGCGACGAGGCCCGTCCGCGCGCGGGCATCATCCGCGGCCGCGAGTTCACCATGAAGGACTCCTACAGCTTCGACGTCGACGACGCGGGGCTGGAGAAGTCCTACGAGCTGCACCGGCAGGCCTACGTCCGCATCTTCGAGCGGCTGGGCCTGGAGTTCGTCATCGTCTCGGCCGTGTCGGGGGCGATGGGCGGCTCGCGCAGCGAGGAGTTCCTGCACCCCACGCCCATCGGGGAGGACACCTTCGTCCGTTCCCCCGGCGGGTACGCCGCCAACGCCGAGGCCGTCACGACGCTGGCGCCCGCGCCGATCCCCTTCGACGGGCTGCCCGCCGCGCACGTCGAGGACACCCCCGGCACCCCGACGATCGAGACCCTCGTCGCGGTCTCCAACGAGAAGCACCCCCGCGCGGACCGCCCGTGGACCGCGGCGGACACCCTGAAGAACGTCCTCGTCGTGCTGCGCCACCCCGACGGCACCCGCGAGCCGCTGGCCGTCGGCGTGCCCGGCGACCGCGAGGTCGACCCCAAGCGCCTGGAGGCCGCGGTGTCCCCGGCCGAGGTCGAGGCCTTCGAGGCCGCCGACTTCGCGAAGCACCCGGCCCTGGTGAAGGGCTACATCGGTCCCGGCGTCCTGGGGACGGAGGGCGCCAGCGGCATCCGCTACCTCGTCGACCCCCGCGTCGTCGACGGCACCGCGTGGGTCACCGGCGCCGACGCCGAGGGCAAGCACGTCTTCGACCTCGTCGCCGGGCGCGACTTCACCCCCGACGGGTTCGTCGAGGCCGCCGAGGTCAAGGCCGGTGACCCCGCCCCCGACGGCTCCGGTCCGCTGGAGCTGGCCCGCGGCATCGAGATCGCCCACATCTTCGCCCTGGGCCGCCGCTTCGCGCAGGCCCTGGACCTGAAGGTGCTGGACGAGAACGGCAAGCAGGTCGTGGTCACGATGGGCTCCTACGGCGTGGGCGTCACCCGCGCCCTGGCCTGCGTGGCCGAGGGCAACCACGACGACAAGGGCCTGGTGTGGCCGCGCGAGCTCGCGCCCGCCGACGTCCACGTCGTCGCCACCGGCAAGGACGCCGCGGTCTTCGAGACCGCCGAGCGCCTCGCCGGTGAGCTCGTCGCCCAAGGCGTGGAGGTCCTCTACGACGACCGCCCCAAGGTCTCGCCCGGGGTGAAGTTCAAGGACGCCGAGCTCGTGGGCGTCCCGACGATCCTCGTCGTCGGCAAGGGCCTGGCCGAGGGCACCGTCGAGCTGAAGGACCGCCGCAGCGGCGCGTCCGAGCAGGTGCCGGTGCAGGACGCCGTCAGCCGCGTGCTCGGCGCCGTCCGCGGCTGAGGACCCGCGCGGTCACGGTGGCCCCCGCGACCACCGTGGCCGCGACCCCCGCGGCGACGGCCACCGTCGTCGACGGGTTCGCCTCGGCGCCCGCGCGCGCCGCGGACACCCAGCCCAGGCCCCAGGCCAGCCCCGCGCCGAAGGCCAGCCGGCCGCGGGAGCGGACGGCCGTGAACACCCCGACCGCCGCCGCGACCCCGAGCACGCCGACGGCCCAGGCGGGCTCGGCCGCGGTGACCCCGCCGGCGCGCAACGCCGCCGCGGCGTTGGCGACGGTCGCGATGGACACCCAGCCCAGGTAGAGCCCGATCGTGCCGTCGACGAGCACCGCCTCGACGCGCGAGGCCGGGCGCCGCTCCAGCAGCAGCGCGAACGTGCGGACCAGGACGACGAGCAGCACGGCGATGACGGCGACGGACAGCCACACGCCGCCGGCCTGCACGGTGCCGATCCAGACGGCGTTGAGCAGCAGCGAGGCCGCCGTCCACCAGCCCGTCGCGCGCTGGCGGGCGTCCTCCCGGTGCGCCGGCAGCGCCTGCCACGCGGCCAGCCCGACCAGGCCGGTGTAGACCACCGACCAGATCGCGAACGCCGGCCCGGCGGGGGCGACGAGCGTGGCGTCGGCGGCCAGGGCGCCCCCGGCGGCCGCGGCGACGGGCGTCCCGCCGAACGCCCCCGACCCCACGGCCGCTCCCGCGATCCCGAGGACCGCGCTGGCCACCACCACCGCCTGCCGCGTCGTGTCGCGGGCACCGGTGCGGGTACCGGTGGTGGGCAGCGCGTCGCCGTTCATGCCCCGATGGTGGTGGCTGCGCGGGCGGGGCGCAGCCCGGGCGGTGTGACCGGTTCCCGGTCCCCGACCGGTCCAGCCGCCGCCCTGGCCGGCCGATACCCAGCAGCGTGAACGCTGCCCCCGCGCCGGTCCCGGCGCCGGCCGACCCCGGGACCCGCCTCGTGCGGGAGCTCCTCGACGTCGTGTCGGGCGAGCGGGTCGGGCTCGAGGCGGTGCTCGCCCGGGTGGCGGCGCTGGTGTCGCCGGTCTGCGCGGGCCCCGTCGCGGCCCGCGTCGAGCCGCCGGACGGCGTGGACGGCGTGGACGGCGACGGGCTGGTGCTGCCGCTGCGGCTGTTCGGGGAGGACCTGGGCCGGCTGACCCTGTCGGGGGTGCGGCCCGGTGAGCTCTGCGCCGACGCCGTCCGCACCGTGGCCCACGTGGTCGCGGTGGTCGTCAAGGCGTCGGCGAACCGCCGCGAGCGCGACCTCGACGCGGCCGCCGCGCAGGCGGTCCGGCGGCTGTTCGAGGAGGGCACCCGGGCGGCGAGCGTGCGGGCCGCGGGGGAGGTGCTGGCCCGGGTCACCGCCGAGGCCATGGCGGCCGAGCGGGTCGCGGTGCACCTGACCGACGGCGAGGGCCACGTCCACGACGTCCTCGGCGTGGGCGTGCCCGCCGAGGTCACCCGGGTGCTTCGGGGCCTGCTCGTGGGCACCCGCGCGTCGGACTCCCCGGTGTGGCGGCGGACCCAGCGCGAGGGCGGGCCGGTGCTGGCCGACGACACCCGCGCCGACCCCGGCCGGCCCGGCGGGTTCATCGACACCATGCGGCTGCGCTCCTACGCGGCGATCCCGCTGCTGTCCTCGGCCGGCACGGTGGGGATGGTCGTCTGCGGCGACGTCAGCCGTGCCCGGGTCTGGACCGAGCGCGAACGGCGGGTGGCGCAGCAGCTGGCGATGCAGGGGACCCTCGTCGTGGACAGCGCCCGCCTGCGCCAGGCCGAGCGGGCGCACCTGGAGGAGCTGCGGCACCGGGCCGACCACGACCCGCTCACCGGCCTGGCGAACCGCCGGCGGCTGCAGCGCGAGGTCGAGCAGGCGCTGCCCGCGCGGTGCGGCGCCCTGCTCCTGCTGGACCTCGACGGCTTCAAGGCCGTCAACGACGGCTTCGGCCACCACGTGGGGGACGAGCTGCTGCGCGAGGTGGCCCGCCGCCTGCGGCAGGGGGTCCCGGCCGGCGCCCTGCCGGCCCGGCTGGGCGGCGACGAGTTCGCCGTCCTCGTCCCGCGGGCCACCCCCGCGCAGGCCGAGGACCTGGCCGGGAGGCTGGAGGCCGCGCTGCGCCGCCCGGTGACCCTGGAGGACGCGGTGGTCGTCGGCGTGGGCGTCAGCATCGGGGTCGCCCCGCTCGGTGCGCCGGGGTGCGACGCGGCCGGGGTGCTGCGCCGCGCCGACGCGGCGATGTACGCGGTGAAGCGGCGGGGGCGGGCCTAGGGCTCGAGGTCCACCACGACGGCGGCGTGGTCGCTGGCCCACACCCCGTCGACCGGGTCGACCGCGACGCGCCGGACGTCGCGCACCGACCCCTCGCCGGTGAACGGCGCCAGGCCGACCAGGACGTGGTCGATGCGGGCGCTGGGCTGGTGGATGCGCGCCACGAAGGGGTTGCGCCGGTCCCAGGTGAAGCCGGGGTCCGCCGGGTCGGCGAAGCGCCAGGAGTCGACGAGCACGAAGCCCTCGGCCGGCCCGGCGGTCAGGTAGCCGTGGCACAGCCGCAGCTCGTCGGACTCGGCGACGGCGTTGAAGTCCCCGGTCAGGACGGGCGGGTAGTGGTCCCCGCGCCGCCGGCCGCGCGCGACGAACGGCACCAGCTCGCGGACCTGGGCGACCCGCACGGCGGACTCGGCGGGGGAGGAGTTCAGGTGGGTCGTCGTGAACGGCAGGGGCCGCCGCGGCGCGTCGACGAGCACCTGCAGCGCCGTCCGGCCCTCGTCCTCGTGCCCGCCGCCGGGCAGGTCGAGGACCTCGGTGGACAGCAGCGGCCAGCGGCTCAGGACGGCGTTGCCGAACTGCAGGGAGTCCACCAGCGCGGGGTCCTCGCCGTGGTGCAGCAGCCGCCGCCGCCAGCGCTCGGGCGCGGGGGAGGGCGACCACGCGACGTGCATGCCCAGCTCGGCGGCGAGCTGGTGCGCGAGGTTGTCCTCGGCGTCGGCCCAGACCTCCTGCAACCCGACGACGTCGGGGGCCTGCTCGCGCAGCACCGCCAGGATCGCCTCGCGGCGGGCCCGCCAGTCCCCGAAGCGCCACCAGACGTTCCACGTCATGACGCGCAGCGGCGGTCCGGCCGGCTCGGGGGTGTCGGGTGTGGTGCTCATCGCCCGGGCAGTCTCCCAGGGCGCCCCGCCCGCGGGGTCAGGGGGTGGGGGCGGGCGCGGGGGAGCCGTCCTCGGCGAGGCCGGGCAGGCCCGGGAAGGCCGCGACCGTCGAACCCCACCGCCGCGCGGCCCGCGCCGCGGTCACCGCGGCGGCGGCGCCCAGCGCGCGGTCGGCGGTGGGCCCGGCGGCCACGGCGGCGTACAGCGTCGTCAGCCGCTCCTGCACCGAGGCCGCCAGCGCCAGCGCCGCCTCGGCGGTGGGGGCGTCGACGTCGTAGCCGGGGGCGGAGCGGACGGGCGTGGCGCCGGCCGCGGTGATCCGGTCGACGAGGTCGTCGCGGGCGACGCGGTGGGCGGCGAGGTCCGCGGCGGCCTCGCCGCGCCGCGGCTCGGCCAGGCGCCCGACGACGAGGCCGAAGCCGAAGACGGCGGCGTGCTCGCCGGCCAGCGCCGCCTGCAGGGCGCCGGTGGCGGACTCGTCGGCCGGCCCGGTGGCGGGCGGTGGGGCGGTGGCCGGCGCGACCGGCAGCCCGACCGGTCCGGCGGCCGAGCCCGTGGCCGTCGCCACGGCGTCGGCGAGCACCGCCCGGGAGGCGGCCAGGGAGGCGAGCAGGCGGGCCAGGCCCCCCGAGACCGCACCGGGGGGGGGGGGGGGGGGGGGGGGGGGGGGGGGGGGGGGGGGGGGGGGGGGGGGGGGGGGGGGGGGGGGGGGGGGGGGGGGGGGGGGGGGG
>NZ_JBJLSJ010000068.1:0-10017 GCF_050871975.1 Kineococcus rugosus
GTAGTGGGGCTGCGGCGCGGCCGCGAGCGGGCCGTCGCGGCGGCGGGGGGGGGCCGGGCTCCACCGCTGGGCCGCGCCCGGGGGCGGCGCCGCCCCCCCCCCCCCCCCCCCCCCCCCCCCGGCCGGACGCGCGAAGGCCCCGGAGCACGGTGCTCCGGGGCCTTCGCCGTGCGGTGCCCTGGGTGGGATTCGAACCCACACTGGATCGAGTTTGAGTCGATTGCCTCTGCCGGTTGGGCTACCAGGGCCGACCCCGCGAGGGGGCGTCGATCACCCTACCGGGGGAGCGCGCGTGCTCCCGAACGCCCCCGCCACCACGACCAGTCGTAGTAGTCCCGGCGCACCTACTAGGATGCCCCGCGTGACGAACACTGCCGACACCCCCGCCACGCCCGCCGCGACCACACGTCGGGTGGTCGTCGCGGAGGACGAGGCCATCATCCGTCTCGACATCGTCGAGATGCTCACCGAGGCCGGCTACGACGTCGTCGGCCAGGCGGGCGACGGCGAGCAGGCCGTGGCCCTCGCCGAGGAGCACAAGCCCGACCTGGTGGTCATGGACATCAAGATGCCCGTCCTGGACGGCATCTCGGCCGCCGAGCGCATCGCCAAGGCGCGCATCGCGCCGGTGGTGCTCCTGACGGCCTTCTCGCAGGCCGAGCTCGTCGAGCGGGCCCGCGACGCCGGGGCGATGGCCTACGTCGTGAAGCCGTTCACCTCCGCCGACCTGCTGCCGGCCGTCGAGATCGCCGTGAGCCGCTACCAGCAGATCATGGCCCTCGAGGACGAGGTCGCCGACCTCGCCGACCGGTTCGAGACCCGCAAGCTGGTCGACCGCGCCAAGTCGAAGCTGCAGACCCAGTTCGGCATGAGCGAGCCCGAGGCGTTCCGCTGGATCCAGAAGACCTCGATGGACAAGCGCCTGACGATGCGCGAGGTCGCCACCACCGTCATCAGCGCGGGCGACGACCGCTCCTGACCCGCGGCCCCCGACGGCCCCGGCACCGCTCGCGGTGCCGGGGCCGTCGTCGTCCGCGCTGTCGTCCGCGTGCCGGGTGCGCACCACGGACCGCGCTCATCTGCTCACCCGGAGCCCTCTCGGGTGGCCGTTGTGTGTAACGAGCCGATGAACACGCAGGCAGAAGCCACCCGGAACGTGCACGAACCCCTAGTGTTCACCACGGCTCCACCGCTCCCGGGTGGCGCTCATGGGAACGCGCGTCGTGGCGCGTGGACCCGTGCCCTCTCCTCCAGGAGGACGAACCAGTGCGCTCCATCGTCAAACTCGCGGCCCCCGCCGCGGTGGCCGCCCTCCTGCTCGCGGCCTGTGGCACCACCGGCGGTGACGAGACGTCGTCCGGGTCCGGCACCTCCGGCGGCGGCAGCTGCCCGGACGGCATCAGCATCGGCTTCTTCGGAGCCCTGACCGGCCCGAACGCCAACCTCGGCGTCAACATCAACAACGGGGTCAAGCTCGCCGTCAAGGAGCACAACGCGGAGTCCGGGGCGTGCCAGGTCACGGTCACCCCCTACGACTCCCAGGGCGACCAGAACCAGGCGCAGGGTCTCGCGCAGCAGGCCATCGGGGACGAGAAGGTCGTGGGCATCGTCGGTCCCGCCTTCTCCGGCGAGTCCAAGGTCGCCGACCCGATCTTCGCCGAGGCCGGCATCGTCGGCATCACGCCCTCGGCCACCAACCCCGCGCTGGCCGAGAACGGCTGGAAGACCTTCTTCCGCGTGCTGGGCAACGACGCCACGCAGGGCCCGGCCGCCGCCGACTACATCACCGGCACGCTCGGCAAGCAGAAGGTGTACGTCATCGACGACGCCTCCGAGTACGGCAAGGGCCTGGCCGACCTGGTCCGCGAGGGCCTCGGCGCGGCCGACATCAAGGACAACACCATCCAGACCGGTCAGACCGACTTCTCCGCGGTCGTGGCCGACATCCGCGCCTCCGGCGCCGACGCGGTCTTCTTCGGCGGGTACTACGCCGAGGGCGGTCTGCTGCTGAAGCAGATGCGCGAGGGCGGCCTCTCCAGCGACCAGGTCGCCTTCATCAGCGACGACGGCGCCAAGGACGAGGGCCTCATCACCGCGGCCGGTGCCGCCAACGCCGAGGGTGCGATCGTCACCTGCCCGTGCCTGCCGCCGGACAAGGCGGGCGGCACGTTCACCGCGGACTACACCGCGGAGTACGGCACCGCCCCAGCCACCTACTCGGCCGAGGGCTACGACGCGGCCTCGATCCTGCTCGACGGCATCGCGGAGGGGAACTACACCCGCGAGGCCCTGCTGGAGTACGTCGCGGGCTACGACCAGCCGGGCGTCACCAAGCAGCTGAAGTTCGACGACAAGGGCGAGCCCAGCGAGATCAGCGTCTGGGCCTACAAGGTCGAAGGCGGCCAGATCGTCGCCGACCAGGAGATCGAGACCTCCTGACCCCGCAGGCGGCCCCACCCGCGCGACCGCGGGTGGGGCCGTCGGGCGTTCCCGTCCCCCCGTCGAAACCCCTCACCCCCGGGTGGTTCTCCTGTCCACGTTCCTCGACCTGACCTTCACGGGTCTGGTGGTCGGCGCGATCTACGCCCTGTTCGCGCTCGGCTACACCCTCGTCTACGGCGTCCTGCGCCTGATCAACTTCGCGCACTCCGAAGTCTTCATGTGGGGCAGCTTCGGCGCGGTCTGGATGATGACCCTGCTCGGCGCCCGGCAGGGCATGAGCGTGCCGGTCGCGATCGCGTTCCTGCTGCTGGCCCTGCTGGCGGCGATGGCCCTCAGCGGTGGCGTGGCGCTCGTCGTGGAGCGCGTCGCCTACCGCCGGCTGCGGGAGAAGAACGCCCCGCCGCTGGTGGCCCTCATCTCCGCCATCGGCGCCTCGTTCATGCTGTCCGAGATCATGGGCCTGCGCGACCGGATCGCCGGCTGGGTCAACCTCGACGGCGTCCTGGACCCCTACGTCCGGCTGGCCCGCGAGAACACCACCTTCGTCAACCCGCTGCCCAACGTCCAGATCCTGTCCGTGGGCTCCTTCGAGATCCGCAGCAACCAGCTGATCGTCCTGGTCGCCGCGATCCTCATGATGATCGCCCTGGACCAGTTCGTGTCCCGGTCCCGGCTCGGTCGCGGGGTGCGCGCGGTCTCGCAGGACCCCGAGGCCGCGGCCCTGATGGGCGTGAACCAGAAGCGCGTCGTCCAGCTGACCTTCCTCATCGGCGGCCTGATGGCCGGTGCGGCGGCCCTGCTGTACTGCCTGCACATCGGGGTCACCCGCTACAACGTCGGTTTCATCCTGGGCATCAAGGCGTTCACCGCCGCGGTCCTGGGCGGGATCGGCAACATCCGCGGCGCGCTCGTCGGCGGTCTCGTCCTGGGGCTGGCGGAGAACTACGCGACGCTGTTCGGGCTGGCCTCCTCCTGGAAGGACGTCGTCTCGTTCCTGCTGCTGGTCGTCGTGCTGCTGTTCCGGCCGACCGGCATCCTCGGTGAGTCCCTCGGGAAGGCCCGCGCATGAGCACCTCCACCGCCGCCGCGAGGAAGGCCGAGCGGCCGACGTTCGCCGACCGCTGGGTCGCGCTGCCCAAGCCCGTGCAGATCGTGGTCTGGCTCGCGATCGCGGCGTTCTTCTTCATCCTGCCGCTGCTGAACCTGCCGATCGTCTCGACCGCCGACGCCGACTTCGGCGCGGTGCTGGCGACCGTCGCGAACTACGCCCTGGTCGCGCTGGGCCTGAACATCGTCCTGGGGTACGCGGGTCTGCTCGACCTCGGGTACGTGGGGTTCTACGCGATCGGGGCCTACACGGTCGGCGTCTTCGGGTCGCTGCACGGCCAGGTCCCGTGGCTCGTGCTGATCGTCATGGCCGTCACGATCTCCACCGCGTCGGGTCTGCTGCTGGGCGCACCCACCCTGCGGGTGCGCGGTGACTACCTGGCCATCGTGACCCTCGGTTTCGGCGAGATCATCCGGCTGACGGCGCTGAACTCCGAGTGGCTGAACCAGGCCCGCGGCATCACCGGCATCCCGCGCCCGCCCTCGACCGAGCTGTTCGGCCTGCCGTCCCTGGTGTGGAACGGCGCCGTCGCCAAGGTCGACCTCGGCGAGGGGGCCCGGTCGGTGTTCCTGAAGTTCGGGCTGCTGGACGCCGTCCCGTACTACTGGCTGGCCCTCATCGTCATCGCCGTCGTGCTCGTCGGGGACCGGCTGCTGCAGGCCTCCCGCGTGGGCCGGGCCTGGGAGGCGACCCGCGAGGACGAGGAGGCCGCCGAGCTGAACGGCGTCCCGACGTTCCGCTTCAAGCTGCTCGCCTTCGCGATGGGCGCGTTCGTCGGTGGTCTGTCCGGGGCGCTGTACGCGTCCCGGATCGGGTCGATCAACCCCGACTCGTTCATGATCCAGCTGTCGATGATGTTCCTGGCCGCCGTGGTGATCGGGGGCCAGGGCAACCGGTGGGGCGCCATCGCCGGCGGTGTGGTCGTGGCCTACCTGCCGGAGCGCTTCCGCGAGTTCGCCGACTTCCGCATCGTCGTGTTCGGCCTGCTCCTGCTGCTGCTGGCGAACTTCCGGCCGCAGGGCCTGCTGCCGCCGCGGCGGGCCAGGCGCGCCCGGCGCGCCGACGAGGCCACGAAGGAACTCGAGGGGACGGAGGAGGGCGCTCGTGCCTGAGATGACCAAGGACAGCGGGACCGGCGTCCCGCGGGAGTTCGGCCCGCCGCTGCTGACGATGGAGAACGTCACCCTGCGCTTCGGCGGGGTCGTGGCGCTGAACGACGTCTCGTTCGACATCCGGCAGGGCGAGATCCTCGGCCTCATCGGGCCGAACGGGGCGGGCAAGACGACCTGCTTCAACGCCCTGACCGGCGTGTACCAGCCGACGGAGGGGCGGGTCGTCTTCGACGGCCAGCCGCTGGGCCGGCGCAAGCGGTACCAGATCAACCGGCTGGGGATTGCGCGGACGTTCCAGAACATCCGGCTGTTCGGCAACATGACGGCGCGCGAGAACGTGCTGGTCGGGGCCGACTCCCACCACCGCTCCGGCGTGGTCAACTCCCTGCTCCGCCTGCCCCGGCACCGCCGGGAGACGCGGGAGGGGAACGCCCTGGCCGACGAGCTGCTGGCGATGATGGACCTGTCGCACCGGGCCGACGACCTGGCGCGCAACCTGTCCTACGGCGAGCAGCGCCGCCTGGAGATCGCGCGGGCGCTGGCCACGAAGCCGAAGCTGCTGTGCCTGGACGAGCCCGCCGCCGGGTTCAACCCGGTGGAGAAGCAGCGGCTGATGGACCTGATCCGCGCGGTCCGCGACCGGGGCAACACCGTCCTGCTCATCGAGCACGACATGCGCCTGGTGATGGGCGTCACCGACCGCATCGTGGTCCTGGAGTTCGGGAAGAAGATCGCCGAGGGGTTGCCGGCGGACATCCGCGACGACCCGGCCGTCATCGCCGCCTACCTCGGCGTGGAGGACGACCAACTGTCTGCAGAGGACGAGGAACTGTGACCGATCAACTCGTCGTCTCCGACCTGAGCGTCAACTACGGCCGGATCGAGGCCATCCGGAACGTGTCGTTCACCGTCCCGCAGGGCGCCATCGCCACGCTGATCGGGGCCAACGGCGCGGGCAAGACCACGACGCTGAAGACGGTGTCGGGCCTGCGGACGGTCCGGACCGGCTCGATCGTGTTCGAGGGGGAGGACATCACCAAGGTCCCCTCGCACAAGCTGGTGACCAAGGGGCTGTGCCAGGCCCCGGAGGGCCGCGGGACGTTCGTGGGCATGACGGTCGAGGAGAACCTCGACATGGGCGCCTACACCCGCAAGGACCGGCGCACGGCGGCCTACAAGCAGGACCTGGACCGGGTCTTCAGCTTGTTCCCGCGGCTGGCCGAGCGCCGCTCCCAGTTCGCCGGGACGATGTCGGGCGGTGAGCAGCAGATGCTCGCGATCGGCCGGGCGCTGATGAGCCGCCCGCGCGTCCTGCTGCTGGACGAGCCGTCGATGGGGCTGGCCCCGAAGCTGATCCAGCAGATCTTCTCGATCATCGTGGAGATCAACCAGCAGGGCACGACGGTGCTGCTGGTGGAGCAGAACGCCGCGCAGGCCCTGCGCATCTCCGACGTGGCGTACGTGCTGGAGACCGGCACGGTCGTCCGCTCCGGCACCGGCGCCGACCTGGCCGCCGACGACTCCATCCGCGCGGCCTACCTCGGCGGCGACGTCTGAGGTCCTCCGCTCCAGCCCGCCCGCGGGGCCCCGCCGGCCCCGCGGGCGGGTGAGCGATCGACTGCGTTGCGTCGGTCTTTCACCACGCCGAGTGAAGGTCACGGCGAGATCGCGGCGGGATCTTCCCCCCGGCTCCGCCGTGCCCTAGTGTCCGGCGCAGCCGTCCTCGCGAACGAGGCGGCCACCGGAGCGGGGGCCCGGTCTGCTCAGTGGTGCGCACCCCGCGCGGGTGCGCCGCGCGGGAGGGGATCACGTGGCACGACCCGCAGTCGAGGTCCGCGACGCCGGCACCGACGACGTCGACGTCCTGATGGAGCTGTACGCCTCCGCCCGGTTCGACCAGGCGCAGCTGCGCGCCTCCGTCGAGCACGTCCGGTCCCGCCTGGTGCGGTCGCTGGAGCTCGGGGAGGTCCGCGTGCTGCTCGCCTTCCTCGGCGCCGAGCCGGCCGGGTACGCCCTGGTGACCACGACCCCGCTGCTGCCGCTGGGCAACTGCGCCGGGCCCAGCATCGAGCACCTGCACGTCGTGCCGGGCCTGCGCCGCCGCGGGGTCGGCCGGGCGCTGCTGCGCCGGGCCGTGCACCTCGCCGAGAGCGAGGGCGCCGACCAGGTCGCCTGCACCGTCCTGCCCGGCGACCGCGACTTCACCCGGTACGTGGCCCGCCTCGGGTTCGCCCCCGTCGTGGTGCGCCGCGCGGTGCCGCTGGCGGTCCTGCGCCGTCGGCTCTCCGACGGCCAGGCGGCCACCGCCTCCACGGGGGTCGTGGCCCGCCGCCGCTCCCTGCGGGCCCGGCTCGCCCGCGCGGGCGAGGCGCTGCAGGTGCCGACCGCGAGCTGAGCCCGGTCGTGGGCGCGGGCCGGGGGGCGTGTCCGGGGAGCTGACTACCCTGACCGTCGTGACACCGCCTCCTGCGCGCACGACAGCCGCCAAGAAGACCGCCGGGAAGCCGCCGGCGCGGTCCGCGCCGACGCGGCCCCGCCTGCTGCTCATCGACGGGCACTCCATGGCGTACCGGGCGTTCTACGCGCTGCCGGTGCAGAACTTCTCCACGACCACGGGCCAGCCGACCAACGCGGTCTACGGCTTCACCTCGATGCTCATCAACCTGCTGCGCGACGAGGAGCCCACGCACTTCGCGGTGACGTTCGACGTCTCCCGCGCCTCCTTCCGCACCGAGGTCTACGCCGACTACAAGGGCACCCGGACCAAGAGCCCGGACGAGTTCCGCGGCCAGGTCGACCTGGTCAAGGAGGTCCTGGCCGCGCTGCGGGTGCCCGTGGTCGAGGTGGAGGGCTACGAGGCGGACGACGTCATCGCGACCCTCACCGAGCGCGCCGTGCAGGACGGCTTCGACGTGCTCATCTCCTCCGGGGACCGGGACGCGTTCCAGCTGGTGCGCCCGGGGGTGACCGTGCTGTACCCGGTGCGCGGCGTCTCGGAGCTGACCCGGATGACGCCGGAGGTGGTCGAGGAGAAGTACGGCGTCCCGCCGCAGCGCTACCCCGACCTGGCCGCGCTGGTGGGGGAGACCTCCGACAACCTGCCCGGCGTCCCGGGGGTCGGGGCCAAGACGGCGGCCAAGTGGATCAACCTGTACGACGGGCTCGACGGGGTCATCGCCAACGCCGACCTCGTCAAGGGCAAGGCGGGGGAGAGCCTGCGCGCGCACCTCGACTCCGTCATCCGCAACCGCCGGCTCAACGCGCTCGTGGGCGACCTGCCCCTGCCGGTCGAGGTCCCGGACCTGCTGCGCCGGGCGTGGGACCGCGAGCAGGTCCACACCGTCTTCGACGGCCTGGAGTTCCGCGTCCTGCGCGACCGGCTGTTCGCGACCCTGGAGTCGGCCGAGCCCGAGGCCGAGGAGGGGTTCGGCGTCGACGGGGCGATCCTGCTGGCCGGTGAGGTCGGCCCGTGGCTGGCCGAGCACGCCGCGGGGCGCACCGGCCTGCACGTGCAGGGCGAGTGGAGCCGCGGGGTCGGGGAGGTGAGCGGGCTGGCGCTGGCCGGCGCCGACGGGGTCGCGGCTTGGATCGACCCGGTCACCCTGGAGCCGGCCGACGAGCAGGCCCTGGTCGCCTGGCTGGCCGACGCGGACCGGCCGAAGGTCGCGCACGACGTCAAGGGACCCTCGCACGCCCTGCGGTCCCGGGGCTGGGAGCTGGCCGGGGTCGTCTTCGACACCGCCCTGGCCGCCTACCTGTGCCGCCCCGACCAGCGCAGCTACGACCTGGCCGACCTCGCCGTCCGGCACCTCAAGCGCGAGCTGCGCGCCGAGGGGTCGACGGCCGCGGCCCCGGCCGACGAGCAGCTGACGCTCGACGGCGGCGAGGGGCCCGTCGGGGGCGACCTGCAGGCCCGCGCGGAGGAGGGCATGGTCCGTGCCCTGGCCATCGCCGAGCTCGCCGCGGTCCTGGCCACCGAGCTCGACGAGCGCGGCGGGACGCGGCTGCTCGCCGACGTGGAGCTGCCGCTGGTGGGCGTCCTGGCGCGCCAGGAGCGGGTCGGCATCGCCGTGGACACCGGTCTGCTGGCCGACCTCGAGCAGCACTTCGCCGACCGCGTCGCGCAGGCCCAGGCGCTGGCCTACGAGGTCATCGGCACGGAGATCAACCTGGGGTCGCCCAAGCAGCTGCAGACCGTGCTGTTCGAGCAGCTGCAGATGCCCAAGACCAAGCGCACCAAGACCGGGTACACGACCGACGCCGACGCGCTCGCCGCCCTGTTCGTGAAGACCGAGCACCCGTTCCTGGCGCACCTGCTGGAGCACCGGGACGCCTCGCGGCTGCGGCAGACGGTGGAGGGGCTGCAGAAGTCCGTCGCCGACGACGGCCGCATCCACACCACTTACCAGCAGATGATCGCCGCGACGGGACGGCTGAGCTCGACCGACCCGAACCTGCAGAACATCCCGATCCGCACCGAGGAGGGGCGGCGCATCCGGGAGGCGTTCGTCGTGGGCCCCGCCGACGAGCGCGGGGGGTACGAGTGCCTGCTGACGGCGGACTACTCCCAGATCGAGATGCGGATCATGGCGCACCTGTCCCAGGACGAGGGCCTCATCGCGGCCTTCACCTCGGGGGAGGACCTGCACCGCTTCGTGGGCAGCCGGGTGTTCGGGGTGGAGCCGGCGGCCGTCACCCCCGAGATGCGCGCCAAGATCAAGGCGATGTCGTACGGCCTGGCCTACGGCCTGTCGGCGTTCGGCCTGTCGAACCAGCTGAAGATCTCCACCGAGGAGGCCAGGGGCCTCATGGACGACTACTTCGAGCGGTTCGGCGGGGTCCGCGACTACCTGCACGGCGTCGTGGAGGAGGCCCGCCGGACGGGGTGGACCGAGACCATCATGGGCCGGCGCCGCTACCTGCCCGACCTGGCCAGCGACAACCGCCAGCGGCGGGAGATGGCCGAGCGGATGGCCCTGAACGCACCCATCCAGGGCTCGGCCGCGGACATCATCAAGGTCGCCATGCTCGACCTCGACGAGGGCCTGCGGCAGGAGGGGTTCCGCTCGCGGCTCCTGCTGCAGGTCCACGACGAGCTGGTCCTGGAGGTGGCCGAGGGGGAGCGCGCGGAGCTGGAGGCGCTCGTGCGGGCGACGATGGCCGGCGCGGCCTCGCTGGCCGTCCCGCTCGACGTGTCCGTCGGGGTCGGCCGCAGCTGGCACGAGGCCGGGCACTGACCGGTGGGGGGGGGGGGGGGGGGCCCCCCCCCGGGGCCGGGGGGCGCGGGGGCCCCCGCCCCACCCCCCCCCCGCCCCCCCCCCCCCCCCCCCCCCCCCCCCCCCCCCCCCCCCCCCC
>NZ_JBJLSJ010000069.1:0-8390 GCF_050871975.1 Kineococcus rugosus
CCCCAAGCCGCCCCCCCCCCCCCCCCCCCCCCCCCCCCCCCCCCCCCCCCCCCCCCCCCCCCGCCCCCCCCCCCCCCCCCCCCCCCCCCCCCCCCCCCCGCGGCCCGGCGCGTTCGCCACCGCCTGGATCGACGAGCTCGACGCCGTCGACGCCGACGCCCTGCGCGCGGCGGCGGGGCGGCTCGCGTGAGCGCGAGCCCGCGCCCGCGGTTCGCCCCCACCCTCTACCTCGTCACCGACACCGCCCAGTGCGGGCCGCGCGGGGTGCCCGCGGTCGTGCGCGCCGCCGTCGCCGGCGGCGTCGACGCCGTGCAGGTGCGCGCCAAGGACGGCACCGACCGCGACCGCCTGGCGCTCGTGCGGGCCGTCCAGGACGTCCTGCGCGGCACCGGCGTGCCGCTGTTCGTGAACGACGCGGTGGGCGTCGCGCTCGTCGCCGGCGTCGAGGGCGTCCACCTGGGGCAGTCGGACCTGCCGGCCGAGGAGGTGCGGCGCATCGCCCCGCACCTGCTGCTGGGGCTGTCGGTGTCCACCCCGGACGAGGCGGCCCGCGTCGACCCGGCCGTCGTCGACGTCCTCGGCGTCGGGCCGGTGCGGGACACCGCGACGAAACCCGACGCCGCCGCCGCGCTCGGCGCGGGCGGCGTCCGCGCCGTCGTGGCGGCCGCGCCGGTGCCGTGCGTCGCCATCGGCGGGATCCACCCCGACAACCTGGACCCCCTGCGCGGCACCGGGGTCAGCGGGTTCTGCGTCGTGTCGGAGATCTGCGCGGCCGCCGACCCCGAGCAGGCGGCGCGGGACCTGCGGGCCCAGTGGGACCGGGCGTGAGCCGCGTCGCGCTGACCGTCGCCGGCAGCGACAGCGGCGGGGGAGCGGGGATCCAGGCCGACCTGAAGACGTTCGCCGCGCACGCGGTCTACGGGACCAGCGTCCTGACCGCCCTGACCGCGCAGAACACCCGCGGGGTCCGCGGCGTCCACGTCGTGCCCGCCGCGTTCGTCACCGAGCAGCTCGACGCCGTCCTCGACGACATCGCCGTGCACGCCACCAAGATCGGGATGCTCGCCGACGCCGGGGTCGTGGCGGCCGTCGCGCGCGCCGTGCGGACCCGCGACCTCGGCCCCGTCGTCCTGGACCCGGTGATGGTCGCCACCAGCGGCGACCGGCTGCTCGACCCGGCCGCCGTCGCCGCCGTCCGCGACGACCTGCTGCCCGCCGCCGACCTCGTCACCCCCAACGTGCCCGAGGCCGCCGTCCTGCTCGGCGCCGACCCCGCCACCGACCTCGACGGGTGCCGGGAGCAGGCCGAGGAACTGCTGCGCCGCAGCGGGACCGCGGTCCTGCTCAAGGGCGGACACCTCAGCGGCGAGCAGAGCGTCGACGTCCTGGCCACCGCGGCCGGCGCCACCCTCGTCCGCCGCCCGCGGGTCGCCACGACCGCCACCCACGGCACCGGCTGCACCTTGTCCGCCGCGCTGGCCGCCCGGGCCGCGCTGCACCCCGGCGCCGCCTGGGAGGACCTCGTCCCACCGGCCCGCGACTACCTCCAGGCCGCCCTGGTGGCCGGCGCGCGGCTGCGCGTCGGGCACGGCCACGGCCCCCTCGACCACGCCTTCGCCCTGCGGGAGGACCCCTCGTGACCTTCACCGACCTGACCTGGGAACGCACCGCCGGCCTGCGCCGGGCCGTCGAGGAGTCGGTGTTCCTCGCCGAGCTCGGCGCCGGGACCCTCGACCCGCGCGCCTTCCGCAACTACCTCGAGCAGGACGCCATCTACCTCGCCGGGTACGCCCGCGCCCTGTCGCTGCTGGCCGCCCGCGCCCCCGACGCCGCCAGCGCCGGGTTCTGGGCGCGGTCGGCGCACGGCGCGGCCGTCGTGGAGGCCTCGCTGCACGCCGACCTGCTCGACGGCGGGTCGCTGCCGCCGGCCGAGGGCACCCCCGAGGCGTCCCCCACGACGCTGGGGTACGTGTCGCACCTGGTGGCGACGGCCGCGACCGCCCCGTACGCCGTCGCGGCCGCCGCCGTGCTGCCGTGCTTCTGGATCTACGCCGACGCCGGCCGGCGGCTGGCGGCGCACGCCGACCTCGTCCCCGACCACCCCTACGCGCGGTGGGTCGCGGCCTACGACGCCCCGGAGTTCCACGCCTCGGTCGCCGAGGCCCGCCGGTTCGTCGACGAGGCCGCGACCCCGGAGCTGGCCGAGGCCATGCACGAGGCGTTCGCGGTGGCGACGCGCTACGAGTGGCTGTTCTGGGAGACCGCGCACCGCCTGGAGCGCTGGCCCGCCGCCGCGTGACCGGCCCGCCCCGGCGGCGCGTGAGAGCCTGCCCGGGAGGTTCCGCGCGGGGCGGGGCCCGTCGGGAGGAGGACCCCTTGTCCAGCACCGGTTCCGTCGTCGTGGTCAACTGCGGCAGCTCCTCGGTGAAGCTCGCCCTGGTCGACCCCGTCACCGGTGAGCGGGCGCTGAGCTGCCTCGGCGAGCGCATCGGCAGCCCCGACGCCGTCGTGCACATGACGACCCGCGAGGGCACCCGGACCATCACCCCGGCCGCCACGACGCACCGCGGCGCGCTGGCCCACGTGCTGCAGCGGCTGCTCGACCTGGACCTGCCGCCGCTGCTCGGCGTCGGCCACCGCGTCGTGCAGGGCGGGCAGGTGTTCCGCGGGTCGGTCCGCGTCGACGACCGCGTGCTGGGTCAGATCCACGAGCTGTCCGCGCTGGCGCCGCTGCACAACCCGGCGAACGCCTCGGGCATCGAGGCCGCGCGCGCGGTGCTGCCCGAGCTGGAGCACGTCGCGGTGTTCGACACCGCGTTCCACCAGACGATGCCGGAGACGAACTACCGGTACGCGATCCCGGCGCGCTGGTACGAGGAGTTCGGCGTCCGCCGCTACGGCATGCACGGCACGAGCCACCGGTTCGTCAGCCAGCGGGCCGCGGAGGTCCTGCGCGAGGCCGACGGCCGCGACCCGAAGGACCTCAAGCTCGTCGTCGCGCACCTGGGGAACGGGTGCAGCGCGACGGCGGTGCTGGGCGGCCGCTCGGTGGACACCACGATGGGCCTGACCCCGCTGGAGGGGCTGGTCATGGGGACCCGCTCGGGCGACCTGGACCCGGCCGTCGTGGAGCTCGTCGCCGACCGGACGGGGGAGAGCGTCACCGAGATCGTGAAGCAGCTGAACTCCTCCTCGGGGCTGCTGGCGCTGTCGGGGCTGTCGAACGACGTGCGGACGCTGTCGGGCAAGGCCGCCGAGGGGCACGCCGGGGCCCGGCTCGCGCTGGACGTGTTCGTGCACCGCGCGGCCAAGCACGTCGCCGCGCTGACGGTGTCCCTGGGCGGGCTCGACGCGCTCGTCCTGACCGGCGGGATCGGGGAGAACGCGAAGAACGTCCGCTCGATGCTGCTGCAGCGGCTGCAGCACCTGGGGCTGCGCGAGGACCCCGCGGCCAACGACGCGCACGGGCGGGGCTCGACCCCGCTGGGGCGCATCACGCTGCCCGGCCCGGGGCCGCTGGCGATGGTGGTGCCCACCGACGAGGAGCTGCTCATCGCGCGCGACACCGCGGCCCTGGTCGAGCAGGTCTGACCCCCGGGCCCGACCCGGGGGCGCCGCGGCGGCCGGGGTGGGAGAAGGTGGGACGCATGGCCCGCGTGCTGCTCGTCGTCCCCACCGGCCACGGTGCCGGCCTCACCTCGACCTGCCTGGGGCTGCTGCGCGCCCTCGACGCCCGCGGCGTCGCGGTGGGCTTCCACAAACCCCTCGCCCAGTCCACCCGGCCCGGTGACGGCGACCGCTCGGTCGCCCTCGTGCGGCTCACCACGACCCTGGAGCCGGCCGAGCCGATCGCGGCCGCCCACGTCGTGGAGCGCCTGTCCCGCGGTGAGGTCGACGACCTCATGGAGGAGGTCGTGGCCGCCGCCGAGCAGGTGCTCGCCGCCCACGACGTCGTCGTCGTCGAGGGGCTGGCCCCCTCGGCCGACCAGGTGTTCTCCGGCCGCGTGAACCAGGCCCTGGCGACGGCGCTGGACGCCGACGTCCTGCTCGTGGGGTCGGCCGGGCTGCTGGGGGCCGAGCCGGGCGCGCCGGAGCGGATCGCCGAGGACATGGCCGTCACGGCCGGCACGTACCGCACCGGCGAGGCGCTGCGCGTCATCGGCGGCGTGGTGTCCCGCTGGCCCGTGGCCGACGACCCCGAGACGGCCGTCAGCCGCGTCGCGGCCCTGCGCGGGGCGCTGGAGCACCACGACATCCCCCTGGTCGGCGTCGTGCCCTACCGCGGGGACCTGACCTGGCCGCGGGTGCGGGACCTGGTGCGCGACCTCGACCACGAGCTGGGCGTGGAGGTGCTCACCCACGGCGACCAGGGCCGGCGCATCAAGGAGGTCGTCGTCGCCGCGCAGGCGGTCCCGGGGATGCTGCCGCTGCTGCGCGAGGGCCGGCTCATCCTGGTCCCCGGCGACCGGCACGACGTCGTCATGGCCACCTGCCTGGCGGCGCTGAACGGCACCCGGCTGGCCGGGCTGCTGCTCACCGCGGGCGTCGGCATGGACCCGCGGGTCGGTGAGCTCACCGCCGCGGCCGCGGCGACCGGGCTGCCGATCCTGCGCTCGGGCAGCAGCACGTACGCGACGGCGACGGCCGTCAACCGCCTCGACCCCGAGGTCCCCGCCGACGACGCCGAGCGGGCGCTGGCGCTGACCTCGACGGTCGCCGACGCCCTGGACCCCGGCTGGCTGGCGGGCCTGCCCACGGCCGCGCACCGGCCGCGGCTGTCCCCGGCCGCGTTCCGCCGCCGCCTCACGACGCTGGCCGCCGAGCGCGTCCAGCGCATCGTGCTGCCCGAGGGCACCGAGCCGCGGACCGTGCAGGCCGCCGCGATCTGCGCCCAGCGCGGCATCGCCCGCCCCGTGCTGCTCGGCCACCCCGAGGAGGTCGCGTCGGTGGCGGCCGGCCTGGGCCTGACGCTGCCCGAGGGCGTGGAGGTGCTGGACCCCGCCGCGCTCGTGGACTCCTACGTCGACGTGCTCGTCGAGGCCCGCAAGCACAAGGGCATGCAGCCGGACGTGGCGCGCGACTCCCTGGCCGACCCGATCTGGCTGGGCACCACGATGCTGCAGGCCGGGGACGTCGACGGCCTGGTCGCCGGGGCCGTGCACACCACCGCCGCGACCGTGCGCCCCGCGCTGCAGGTGATCCGGACCAAGCCGGGGGCCCGGCTGGTGTCCAGCGTGTTCTTCATGTGCCTGCCCGACGACGTCGTGATCTACGGCGACTGCGCCGTGAACCCCGACCCGGGCGCCGAGGACCTCGCCGACATCGCCCTGCAGTCCGCGGCCTCGGCGCGCGCGTTCGGCATCGAGCCGCGGGTGGCGATGATCAGCTTCTCCACCGGGTCCTCCGGGTCGGGGTCGAGCGTGGACAAGGTGGCCGAGGCCACCCGCATCGCCCGCGAGCGCGAACCCGGCCTGATCATCGACGGTCCGCTGCAGTACGACGCCGCGGCCGTGGCGTCCGTGGCGGCGTCCAAGGCCCCCGGCTCGCCCGTCGCCGGGCGCGCCACGGTGTTCGTCTTCCCCGACCTGAACACCGGGAACACCACCTACAAGGCGGTGCAGCGCAACGCGGGCGTCATCTCGGTCGGGCCGATGCTGCAGGGGCTGGCCAAGCCGGTGAACGACCTGTCGCGGGGGGCGCTGGTCGACGACATCGTCTACACGATCGCGCTGACCGCCATCCAGGCCTCGCGCGGCTGAGGGGGCGGGGAGCGCGGCGGGAAGAGGCCGGGGGCCGGGGCTGTTACCCTTGAGGTGACGGCCACATGCCGTCCACTCAGCGGGCGAGCCGCCCGCGAGGTCGCTTGAGTCTCATCCCTCAGCTTTGGTGCGTTCTGCGCGTGTTCTGGGGGCGGACCGCCGTGCGGCCGACAGCCCCACGTGGAGTTCAGTACCCCATGCCCCAGTACGACGACCGTTCGTACCGTTCCTCCCGCCCCCGCGACGACGAGGGTGGTTTCCAGCGCCGCGAGTCCCGCGGCTACACCGACCGCTACGAGCGGTCCGACCGCGACGACCGCCCCCGCACGGGCGGCTCCGGCTACACCCGCGACGACCGTCCCCGCACCGGCGGGTACGGCAACCGCGAGGGCGGTTCCTCCTACGGCAACCGCGACGGCGGTTCCTCCTACGGCAACCGCTCCGGCGGCGGCTACCAGGGCCGCAGCAGCGGCGGTCAGGGCGGCTACCGCGGCCGCAGCAGCCGCAGCGGCCCGCCCCGCAGCCCCCGCTCGTTCGCGCCCTCGGCCACCGAGCAGGCGCTGACCGCGGCCGAGCAGATCGAGGTCGTCGACGCGACGTTCTCCGAGCTGGGCCTGCCCGACGAGCTGGTCGCGGCGCTCGAGCGCCGCGGGATGACCAAGCCGTTCGCCATCCAGCAGCGCGTGCTGCCCGACGGCATCGCCGGCCGCGACATCCTGGGCCGCGCCCGCACCGGTTCGGGCAAGACCCTCGGCTTCGGCCTGCCGATGCTGGCCCGCCTGGCCCAGCAGAAGCGCGCCCGCATCACCGGCGCCCCCCGCGGCCTGGTCCTGGTGCCGACCCGCGAGCTGGCCATGCAGGTCGCGGACGCGCTGCGCCCGCTGGGCGACTCCCTCGACCTGCGGCTGTCCGTGGTCGTCGGCGGCGTGCCCTACGGCCGGCAGATCGCCGCGCTCCAGCGCGGCATCGACGTCCTCATCGCGACGCCGGGCCGTCTGGTGGACCTCATCGAGCGCGACGCCATCTCGCTCGCCGAGGTCGACGTGGCCGTCCTGGACGAGGCCGACCACATGGCCGACCTCGGCTTCCTGCCGAACGTGCGCTCGATCATCGAGGGCACCAAGCAGGGCGGTCAGCGGATGTTCTTCTCCGCGACGCTGGACCGCGGTGTCGAGGCCCTGGTGACGGACTTCCTCACCGACCCGGCCTTCCACGCCGTCCCGGCCGACCCCGAGGACGTCGGGCACATGGAGCACCGCGTGTTCGCCGTGCGCCCGCACGACAAGCTGTCGATCCTCACCGAGATCAGCCAGCGCCCGGCGCGGTCGATCTTCTTCGTGCGCACCAAGCTGGGCGCGCAGCGCCTGGCCGACCAGCTGCGCGAGGCCGGCGCCCCGGCCGAGGCGATCCACGGCGACCTGCGCCAGTCGCAGCGGTCCAAGGCGATCGACGCGTTCAGCGCCGGGGAGACCCGCGTCCTGGTCGCGACGGACGTCGCGGCCCGCGGCATCCACGTCGACGACGTCGACCTGGTCGTGCACGTCGACCCGCCGAACGACCACAAGGACTACCTGCACCGCTCCGGCCGCACCGCGCGCGCCGGCGCCAAGGGCACGGTCCTCGCGATCGCGCTGCCCGACCAGGTCCGCCGCTACGGCTGGCTGCACCGCGACGCCGGTGTGACCGCCAACGCGGTGGAGAACGTGAACGCCGGGGACCAGACCGTCCGCGAGGTCGCCGAGTCCGGTGAGCCCGTGGTCATCAAGCCCCGTCGCACGACCGAGGGCCGGGGCGAGGGCCGTGGCCCGCGCCGTGGCCCGCGCCGCGAGGGCGGGTTCCGCGGTGGTCCCCGTCGCGACGGCGGCTTCCGCGGCCCGCGCCGCGACGGTGGCGAGGGCGGCTCGCGCGGCCCGCGCCGCGAGAGCGCCCCGCGCGACTGAGCACGATCTGGCACGACCTGGCACGATCTGGCACGACCTGAGCGACCCGGGAGGGCGCGGAGCAGCCGCTCCGCGCCCTCCCGGCGTTCGGGGGCCTGGGTGGCGACGCCCGCGGGCAGTGGTGAGGATGGCAGCGCACGAGATCACGCGTCACCCCCACCGTGGAGGAAGCATGCCCACCCGCACCGCACGCACCGCCTGGAACGGCACCCTGGAGCAGGGCTCGGGGCAGGTCGAGCTGTCCAGCTCGAAGGTCGGCACCTACGACGTCTCGTTCCCCAAGCGCGCGGCCGACGACGCCGGGGGCACCACCAGCCCCGAGGAGCTCGTCGCGGCCGCGCACTCGTCCTGCTACGCGATGCAGTTCTCGGCGCTGCTCGCCGAGGCCGGCGGCACCCCCGAGAGCCTGGAGGTCGTCGCCGACGTCTCCCTGGGCCCCGACCCGGCGGGCGGCTTCAAGCTCACCGGCATCAAGCTCACCGTGACCGGCGAGGTCAGCGGCATCGACGCCGACACCTTCGTGCGGACGGCGCAGGCGGCCAAGGACACCTGCCCGGTCTCCAAGGCCCTGACCGGCGTCGAGATCACCCTGGACGCCTCCCTGGACGCCTGAGACCACCCGCTCCCGGGGGGGGGGGGGGGGGGGGGGGGCGGGGGGGGGGGGGGCGCGGGGGGGGGGGGGGGGGGGGGG
>NZ_JBJLSJ010000070.1:0-8280 GCF_050871975.1 Kineococcus rugosus
GTTGGTGACCTGACGGGGGCGCGGGGGGGGGTGGGCGCGGCGGGGGGGGCGGCGGCGCGGCCCCGGCGGCCGCGCCCCCCCCCCCCCCCGCCGTGCTCAGCCGTCCTGCGGGGCGCCGCCCAGTCCGGGCACGGGGGAGACGCTGCCGGTGCGGCGCAGGTGCTCGAACAGCGTCGTGCTGATCTCGCGCAGCTGCTGCAGCTGCGTGGCGGACAGCTGGTCGAACAGGGTGCTGCGCACCGTCTCGACGTGCCCGGGGGCCGCGGCGCGCAGGGCCTGCATCCCCTCCTCGGTGAGGACCGCGAGGAACCCGCGCCCGTCGGTGGGGCAGGAGCGGCGCTGCACCCAGCCGCGTTCCTCCATGCGCGCCACCGCGTGCGAGACGCGGCTGCGGGAGGCCAGCGAGGACTCGGCGAGCTCGCTCATCCGCAGCGACCGGCCGGGCGCCTCGGACAGCCGGACCAGCATCTCGTAGTACGTCAGGACGATCCCCGAGTCGTGCTGCAGCTGGCGGTCGAAGCGGTCCAGCAGCAGCTGGGTCGCCGACAGGAAGACGCGCCAGGTGACCTGCTCCTCGTCGTCGAGCCAGCGGGTGCCGCCCCGGCCGGCGACGTCCGCCGCGCCGGGGGTGGGTCCGGGGGTGGCCTCGGGGGTGGCCTCGGGGGCGTCCTCGGGGGCGCTCCGGTCGGCGGCGGCGGCGGGGTGCGGGGCGGTCGCGGGGAGGGCCATGCACCGAGCGTAAGCAGAACGCTCAACCACCAGCGTCCCCCGAACGGTTGATCCAGGCCCGCGGGGACGCCTGTCGGGCCCGTGACCTGCGCGGTCGCCCCGTCGCGGGCGTCCACCGGGCCGCTCCGGGCCGACCTCGGGCCGCCGTCGAACAGCCGTCGAACAACCGCGCGGGCGCTCGTGTCGGAGGTGGCGCCTAGGGTTGGGCCCGTGGCTTCTCGGACCCCTTCCCCGCGCACCGGCACGTCCCCCCGCACCACCGCTGCCCGCACCACCTCCCGCCGGCCGTCGGCGGCCGCGGCGGCGGCGCGCCCGGTCGCGAGCGCCCGGGTCCCCGGCGACCGCCTCGTGGTGCGCGGGGCGCGCGAGCACAACCTCAAGGACGTGTCCGTCGACCTGCCGCGCGACAGCCTCGTCGTCTTCACCGGCCTGTCCGGGTCGGGCAAGAGCTCGCTGGCCTTCGACACGATCTTCGCCGAGGGCCAGCGCCGGTACGTGGAGTCGCTGTCGGCCTACGCCCGGCAGTTCCTGGGGCAGATGGACAAGCCCGACGTGGACTTCATCGAGGGTCTGTCGCCGGCCGTCTCGATCGACCAGAAGTCGACCTCGCGCAACCCCCGCTCGACGGTGGGGACGATCACCGAGGTCTACGACTACCTCCGTCTGCTGTTCGCCCGCGCCGGGCAGCCGCACTGCCCCGTCTGCGACGAGCCGGTCGGGCGGCAGACGCCGCAGCAGATCGTCGACCAGCTGCTGGAGATGCCCGACGGCACCCGCTTCCAGGTCCTGGCCCCCGTCGTGCGCGAGCGCAAGGGCGAGTACGCCGAGCTCTTCCGCGAGCTGCAGGCCAAGGGGTTCGCCCGCGCCCGGGTCGACGGGGACGTCGTCCCCCTCGACAACCCCCCGACGCTGCAGAAGCGCCTCAAGCACACCATCGAGGTCGTCGTCGACCGGCTCGTCGTCAAGGACGGCGTCAAGCGGCGCCTGACCGACTCGGTCGAGACCGCGCTGGTGCTGTCGTCGGGGCTGCTGGTGGCCGACCTCGTCGACGTGGAGGGCCCGGAGGGCGAGCGCCGCTTCTCCGAGAAGATGGCCTGCCCCAACGAGCACCCGCTCGAGCTCGACGAGATCGAGCCCCGCTCGTTCTCCTTCAACTCCCCCTTCGGCGCCTGCCCGGAGTGCACCGGCATCGGCACCCAGCTGGAGGTCGACCCCGAGCTCGTCGTCCCCGACGAGGACCTGTCCCTGAAGGAGGGCGCCATCGCGCCCTGGGCGTCCGGCTCGGCCGACTACTTCGACCGGCTGGTCACGGCGCTGGCCGACGACCTGTCGTTCTCCGTGGACACGCCGTGGCGGGCCCTGCCCAAGCGGGCCAAGGACGCCCTGCTGCACGGCAAGGACCACCAGGTCCACGTCCGCTACAAGAACCGGTGGGGCCGGGAGCGGTCCTACTCCACCGGCTTCGAGGGGGTCGTGGAGTTCGTCAAGCGCCGGCACGCCGAGACCGAGTCCGACTCCTCCAAGGAGCGGTACGAGGGCTACATGCGCGAGACCCCCTGCCCGGCGTGCCGCGGCGACCGGCTGAAGCCGACCTCGCTGGCGGTCAAGCTGGCCGGCCACTCGATCTCGCAGATCTGCGCCATGCCGATCGACGAGTGCTCGCGGTTCCTGGACGCCATGCAGCTCGCACCGCGCGAGAAGAAGATCGCCGGGCAGGTGCTCAAGGAGATCCAGGCCCGGCTGGGGTTCCTGCTCGACGTCGGCCTGGACTACCTGTCGCTGGCCCGCCCCTCGGGCACCCTGTCCGGCGGCGAGGCCCAGCGCATCCGGCTCGCCACCCAGATCGGCTCCGGCCTGGTGGGGGTGCTGTACGTCCTGGACGAGCCGTCGATCGGGTTGCACCAGCGCGACAACCGCCGCCTCATCGACACCCTCACCCGGCTGCGCGACCTGGGGAACACCCTCATCGTCGTCGAGCACGACGAGGACACCGTCCGCGTCGCCGACTGGATCGTCGACTTCGGCCCCGGCGCGGGGGAGCGCGGCGGCGAGGTCGTGCACTCGGGGGACCTGGAGGGGCTGCTGGCGAACCCGAAGTCGCTCACGGGGCAATACCTGTCCGGGGCGCGCGCCATCGAGGTCCCGGCGCAGCGCCGGCCCTCGGACGGGCGCACGCTCGTCGTCACGGGGGCCCGCGAGCACAACCTCAAGGACGTCACGGTCGAGTTCCCCCTCGGCCAGCTCGTCGCGGTGACGGGCGTCTCCGGCTCGGGCAAGTCCACCCTGGTCAACGACATCCTCTACACCGTCCTGGCGAACCGGCTGAACGGCGCCCGCCGCGTCCCGGGCCGGCACAAGTCCGTGCAGGGGCTGGAGCACCTCGACAAGGTCGTGCACGTCGACCAGAGCCCCATCGGCCGCACCCCGCGGTCGAACCCGGCCACCTACACCGGCGTCTTCGACCACATCCGCAAGCTCTTCGCCTCCGCGCCGGAGTCGAAGCTGCGCGGCTACCAGCCGGGCCGGTTCTCCTTCAACATCAAGGGCGGCCGCTGCGAGGCGTGCGCGGGTGACGGCACGCTGAAGATCGAGATGAACTTCCTGCCCGACGTGTACGTCCCGTGCGAGGTCTGCCACGGGGCCCGGTACAACCGGGAGACCCTGGAGGTGCACTTCAAGGGCAAGACCATCGCGCAGGTCCTCGACATGCCCATCGAGGAGGCCGCGGAGTTCTTCGCGGCCGTCCCGGCCATCGCGCGGTACATGACGACGCTGACCGAGGTCGGCCTGGGCTACGTGCGCCTGGGCCAGCCGGCCACGACGCTGTCCGGCGGGGAGGCGCAGCGCGTCAAGCTCGCCTCCGAGCTGCAGCGCCGTTCCAACGGCCGCACCATCTACGTCCTGGACGAGCCGACGACGGGGCTGCACTTCGAGGACATCCGCAAGCTGCTCGGGGTGGTGCAGGGCCTGGTCGACAAGGGCAACAGCGTCCTGGTCATCGAGCACAACCTCGACGTCATCAAGTCCGCCGACTGGCTGGTGGACATGGGCCCCGAGGGCGGCAGCGGTGGCGGGACGGTCATCTGCACGGGCACGCCCGAGGAGGTCGCGGCGAACCCCGACAGCTACACGGGGCAGTTCCTCGCGCAGGTCCTGCCGGCCGCCGCCACCGCGGCGGCGACCGCGGGGACGCGCCGCCGGAGGGCTCGCGCCAGCTGACGACCCGGGGGCGGTCGGGGCTGCGCACGGTCCCGATCGCCTACTGCCGGTGAGTTTTTCGCCGTTGCATCCTCGACGCTCGGTGATCCGCTGAAACCCTTCGTGTTTGTTCGGGGCAACCGAGGAAACCCCCACCGGCGACCCCCCGCCACCTGCCACACTCGGCGCCGATCACAGCCGACCGACCGGGGGGTCACGGCTGCCGCGACGAGGGGGGACGGATGAGCCAGAGCACCACCGACAGCACGCGCACCACCGACGAGGGCCGCACCCTGGGGGCCGTGCCGCGCCCCCGCAGCACCGAGGCCGTCCCCGCGCTGGAGGCGGCCCGGCGCGGCGTGCGCTGGCTGCAGCGCTCCGGCATCCAGAGCGACGGCGGCGGGTACCACTCCTGGTTCGACCGCACCGCGGAGGTCTACCCCTTCGAGTACTCCGAGGTGACCGGCTACCAGGTCACCCTCGGCGCCTGGCTCGCCGCCCGCGGGGACCTCGCCCTGCGCGAGGTGGCCCTGGGCGACGCCGAGCGGGCCGTGCGGTGGCTCGCCGCGGCCGTCCAGCCCGTCCCCGGCGCCTTCCGCTGCCTGGAGGCCTCCGCCGCGGTCGGCCGCTTCGCCGGCAAGGCCGATCGGCTCTACACCTTCGACGCGGGGATCATCCTGCAGGGCCTGGTCGCCCACCACGTCGCCCGCGCGGCCGAGGGCGGCAGCGCCCTGGCCCTGCGCACCGCCGTCGACACCGGCGAGTGGCTGCTGCGGCACGTCGACGCCGACGGCGTCGTCCAGCCCTGGCCCGCGACCCCGGAGGCGGGGGCCTGGCAGGACGCGCCCGCCGACTGGTCGACCCGACCCGGCGTCCACCACGCCAAGATCGGGATCGGCCTCGCCGCCCTCGGCGAGGTCACCGGCGACGAGCGCTTCACCCGCGCCGCGCTCGCCGTCTGCCAGGACGCGCTGCGCCACCAGACCGAGTCGGGGCGCTTCGTCACCAACCCGGTGGCCGGCACCACCAACCTGCACCCGCACTGCTACGCGGCCGAGGCGCTGTGGGCCGTGGGGACCGCCACCGGCCGCGAGGACCTCCTCGCCGCCTCCGAGCGCGCCACCCTGTGGGCCCTGGCCACCACCGACCGCGACGGCCTGCCCCCGCGCCGCGCCGGCGCCGACGACGCCGGGAGGACCGGTGTCGTGCGCCACCCCCGCGTCGACGCCGTCGCCCAGGTCCTGCGGCTGGCTGCCCTGCACTCGGTCCACGGCACCCGCGCCGCCCAGCGGCTGACCACCACCCTCCTCGCCCGGCAGGTCGACGCCCCGGGCGAGCCCCGCGCCCACGGCGGCTTCGCCTTCGGGGCCGGCACCGACGGCACCCCGCTGCCCCACGCCAACGTGTGGGTCACCGCCTTCGCCGTCCAGGCCCTCGTCCTGGCCGCCGGTGAGCGCCGCGGCACCGCGGTCCTCGACTGGCGCCACCTCGTCTGAGCCGGGGGACGCGAAGCACGTGGCTCGGATCCTGCTCCTGATGACACGACCGCTGGCCGGCGCCGGCGGTCGGGGACTGGTCCTGCGGACCATCGTCGACTCCCTCACCGGTGCCGGCCACGAGGTGGTCTGCGCCGTCGTCGGCGGCCCCGCCGAGGTCGTCCCCGTCGACCGGTCGGTCGCCACCCACCGGCTGCCCGACGTCCGCTGGTGGGAGGTCGCCGGCCCGGCCGCCGCCCGCCGCGGCCTGCGGTCCTTCAACGAACGGCTCTACTACTCGCCGCGCGTCCAGCGGGCCGTGCGGCGCATCGTCGACGTCGAGCGCATCGACGCCGTGGTCGCCGACGGCGTCCGGCTGGCCCCGTACGCCGAGGACTCCGGGCGGCCCTGGTTCGTCGACCTCGACGACCTGCTGTCCGACCGGTACGACCTGTGGCGCTCGCGGTCGATGGACCTGCACCAGCTGCTGGGGCACCGCCGGCCCACCTCGGCCGTGGCGTCCGCGCTGCTGCGCCGGGTGCCGGTCGGGCGCGTCCTGGCCTCCGAGGCCCGGCGGTTGCGGGCCCGGGAGGACGAGCTGGCCCGCACCGCGCACGGCACGTCGCTGGTCTCCCCGACGGAGGCGGCGCGGCTGTCCGAGCGCGTCGGGGCGCCGGTGCGGTCGCTGCCGATGGCGGTGACCGCCACCGTGCGCCGGCAGTGGACCGGGGGCGCCGCGCTGGACCGGCGGCTGGCCTTCCCCGGGTCGTTGACCGCCTTCGCCAACGAGGAGGCGGTCCGCTGGTGGATCGAGGAGCTGGAACCGGCGCTGCGGGCCGACGGGCTCGAGGGCTGGCAGCTGCACGTCTTCGGGGAGGTGCCGGAATCGGTGCGGCCGCGGGTCACGGCCCCCTCGGTGGTGCTGCGCGGCTCCTTCGACCGTGAGCGCCTGCACACCGAGCTCGTCCAGCACGCCTTCCTGCTGGCCCCCCAGCGCGAGGCGCTGGGGCTGACGGTGAAGGTCGTCGAGGCGGCCGTCCTGGGACTGGTGCCGCTCACCACGCCGCAGGGCGCCTCGGGGATGGACGTCGCCCACGGGGACCAGCTGCTGCTGTTCCGCGACGGCGAGGGTCTGGCCCGGGTGCTGGCGACGCTGGAGCGGTGGGCCGCCGAGGGCGGTGAGCAGACCGCGCAGCTGGCCGAGCGGGCCCGCACCTGGGCCCGTCGCGGGTTCGCCGCCGAGGTCCTGACCGACCGCTGGGCGGCCGTGGTGGACCAGCTCCTCGGCACCCCGGCCGCCGGGGCCGGGCCGAGCGGCCCCGGCGCCCCCGGTGGTGCGGACGACGTCGTGGACGAGGGGAGCCGGCGGTGAGCACGGTGAGCGTGGCGCAGGTCCACGGGCGCAGCGACGCCGGCGAGCCCGTCGTCGTCATCGGCGCCGGGCCCGCCGGGCTCGCCGCGGCCGAGCACCTGCTGGACGCGGGGGAGCAGGTCGTGGTGGTCGACGGCGCCCCCGGCGTCGGCGGGTTGAGCCGCTCCGTGGAGCTGTGGGGGCACCGCTTCGACCTGGGCCCGCACAGCTTCCTGTCGTCCTCCCACCCCGAGTCGGTCCGCCGCTGGCTGGACCTGGCCGGTGCCGCGGGGGGAGTGGAACGCACCGAGGCGGTGCGCGCGGCGGTCTGGCGCGGCCGGGTCGTCGGGTTCCCGCCCCGTCCCGGGGACGTGCTGCGGACCGCGGGGGCGGGGACCACCGCCCGGCTGGCCGCGGGGAGGGTCACCGCCCGGCTGCCCCGTCCCCGCTCCGCGGTGGACTCGGCCCACGCCGTGCTCGTCGCGCAGCACGGCGCCGCGCTCGTCGAGGAGCTGTTCGTCCCGTACTGCCGCAAGTACCTCGGGGTCCACCCCCGGGAACTGTCCCCGGCGTTCGCCGACAAGCTCCAGGGCACCCGCCGCGGGTGGGACGGCCCCGTCGAGCTGCTGACCCCCACCGCCGGCACGGGAGCGGTGTGGGAGGAGCTGGCCCGCCGGCTCGTGGCCCGCGGAGCCCGCCTGCTGCTGCGGACCGCGGTCGTCGGGCTGGACGCCGAGGACGGGCGCATCACCGCGGTGCGGCTGCGCGACGCCTCGGGGGAGTCGGCGCTGCCGGCCCGGGCGGTGGTCTCCAGCGTCCCGGCGCCGGTGCTGCTGCGGTGGCTGCCCGGGACCAGCGCGCCCGCCGGACCGGTCCTGGGCTCGCGCGACACCTACCTCGTGCACCTGCTGCTGGAGGGGGCGCCGCGCACCGGCGCGGTCGGCCAGGACAGCCACTACGTCACCGCCTACGACGAGTCGGTGCGGGTGGGGCGCCTCTCGAACACCCGCGCGTGGCGGCCGGCGGCGTTCCGCGACGAACCCCGCACCGTCCTGTGCGCGGAGTTCTGGAGCTCCGGGGACGACGACCTGTCGGCCCGCTCCGACCACGAGCTGTCCTCGCTGGCCATCGCCGAGCTGCCCCGGTTCGGCGTCGACCCGCGGGTGCGGGTGCTCGACCACGACGTGCTCCGGCTGCCCCGCAGCGTGCCGGTGCTGACCCGCGGGGTCGAGCAGGCCCGGGCCGCGGTGGACACCCAGCTCGACCGGTTCACCAACCTCGCCCGGGTGGGGCGGCACGGCCGGCACGACTGGGACGGTCAGGAGGACTCCCTGCTGACGGGGCGCTCCATCGGCGCGCACGTCCTCGCCGCGCAGGGCTGACCACCCTCCCGCCGGGGGGGGGGGGGGGGGGGGGGGGGGGGGGGGGGGGGGGGGGGGGGGGGGGGGGGGGGGGCGGGGGGGGGGTGGTGGGGGGGGGGGTGGGGGGGGGGGGGGGGGGGGGGGGGGGGGGGGGGGGGGGGGGGGG
>NZ_JBJLSJ010000071.1:0-7913 GCF_050871975.1 Kineococcus rugosus
CCCGCTCCCCCGGGGGAGCGGGACGGCCCGGTTCAGCAGGTCAGCGGTAGTCGCTGCTGCCGTAGTCGAACTCCTCGAGCGGCACGGCCTGGCCGGAGCCCACGCCGAACTGCGCGTAGTCCACGTCGTCGTAGCCCGGCACCGAGTACATCTGCGCCTTGGCCTCCTCGGTGGGCTCGACCCGGATGTTGCGGTAGCGCGGGAGACCCGTGCCGGCCGGGATGAGCTTGCCGATGATGACGTTCTCCTTCAGGCCGAGCAGCGGGTCGCTCTTGCCCTCCATGGCCGCGTTCGTCAGGACGCGGGTCGTCTCCTGGAAGGAGGCGGCGGACAGCCACGAGTCCGTCGCGAGCGACGCCTTCGTGATCCCCATGAGCTCGGGACGACCCGAGGACGGCTGACCGCCCTCGGCCATCACCCGGCGGTTCTCCTCCTCGAAGCGCGCACGCTCGACGAGCTCACCCGGCAGCAGCTCCGAACCGTTCTGCTCGATGATCGTCACCCGCTTGAGCATCTGGCGGACGATGACCTCGATGTGCTTGTCGTGGATCGACACGCCCTGCGAGCGGTAGACCTCCTGCACCTCGTCGACCAGGTGCATCTGCACCCGGCGCGGGCCGAGGATGCGCAGCACCTGCTTGGGGTCGACCGCACCCTGGACGAGCTTCTGCCCGACCTCGACGTGCGTGCCGTCCTCCACCAGGAGCCGCTGACGGCGCGTGACGGGGTACTCGACCTCCTCGGCGCCGTCGTCGGGGGTGACGACGATCTTGCGGCCCTTGTCGGTCTCCTCGATGCGGGTGCGGCCCGCGACCTCGGAGATCGGCGCGTTCCCCTTGGGGGTGCGGGCCTCGAACAGCTCGACCACGCGCGGCAGACCGTGCGTGATGTCACCGGACTCCGAGGCGGCACCACCGGTGTGGAAGGTGCGCATCGTCAGCTGCGTGCCGGGCTCACCGATCGACTGCGCGGCGACGATCCCGACGGCCTCGCCGATGTCGACGAGCTTGCCGGACGCCAGCGAGCGGCCGTAGCAGTGCGCGCAGGTCCCGACGCGGGACTCGCACGTCAGCACCGAGCGCACCTTGACGCTGTCGACGCCCTGGGCGACCAGCGCGTCGATGACCACGTCGCCGAGGTCGGCGCCGGCGGCCAGCACGACCTCGCCGTCGACCACCACGTCGGTGGCCAGCGTGCGGGCGTAGACGCTGGTCTCGACGTCGTCGTGGCGGCGCAGGGTGCCGTCGGCGCCCTTCTCCGCGATCGGCATCGCCAGACCGCGGGTGGTGCCGCAGTCCTCCTCGCGGACGATGACGTCCTGCGAGACGTCGACGAGACGACGGGTCAGGTACCCCGAGTCGGCGGTCCGCAGCGCGGTGTCCGCCAGACCCTTGCGGGCGCCGTGCGTGGTGATGAAGAACTCACCCACGGTCAGGCCCTCGCGGAAGGAGGCCTTCACCGGACGCGGGATGATCTCGCCCTTCGGGTTGGCCATGAGGCCGCGCATCCCGGCGAGCTGACGCATCTGCATCCAGTTACCACGAGCACCCGAGCTCACCATGCGGTGGATCGTGTTGTGCTGCGGCATGGCCGCCTCGAGGTCCTTGGCGACGTCGTTCGTGGCCTGCGTCCAGATCTCGATGAGCTCCTGACGGCGCTCGTCGTCGGTGATCAGACCACGCTCGTACTGCTGCTGGACCTTCTCCGCCTTGGCCTCGTACGTCTCGAGGATGGCCAGCTTGTTCGGCGGGGCCACGACGTCGGCGATGGAGACGGTGGTGCCCGAGCGGGTGGCCCAGCGGAAGCCGGCCTCCTTCAGGGCGTCCAGCGCCGCCGCGACCTGCACCTTCGGGTACTTCTCGGCGAGCTCGTTGACGATCGCCGACAGGCGCTTCTTGTCCACCGCGGTGTTGACGTACCGGAAGTCCACCGGCAGCGTCTCGTTGAACAGGGCCCGGCCCAGCGTGGTCTCGACCGTCAGGTCGTCCCCCGCCGTCCAGTCCTCGGGCAGCGTCCAGCCCTCGGCCGGCACGACCCCGTCGAGGCGGATCTTGACCTTGGCGTTCAGGTGCAGCTGGCGCGCGTCGAAGGCCATGATCGCCTCGGCGAGCGAGGAGAACTGGCGGCCGACGCCCTCGACGTCGTCCCGGTCGGCGGTCAGGTGGTACAGACCGATGATCATGTCCTGGGTGGGCATGGTCACCGGACGGCCGTCCGCCGGCTTGAGGATGTTGTTCGAGGACAGCATGAGGATGCGGGCCTCGGCCTGCGCCTCCGCGCTCAGCGGCACGTGCACGGCCATCTGGTCACCGTCGAAGTCCGCGTTGAACGCGGTGCAGACGAGCGGGTGGATCTGGATGGCCTTGCCCTCGACCAGCTGCGGCTCGAAGGCCTGGATGCCGAGGCGGTGCAGCGTGGGCGCGCGGTTGAGCAGCACGGGGTGCTCGGTGATGACCTCGGACAGGACGTCCCAGACCACCGGGCGGGCGCGCTCGACCATGCGCTTGGCCGACTTGATGTTCTGCGCGTGCGAGAGGTCCACGAGCCGCTTCATGACGAACGGCTTGAAGAGCTCCAGGGCCATCTGCTTGGGCAGACCGCACTGGTGCAGCTTCAGCTGCGGGCCGACGACGATGACCGAACGGCCCGAGTAGTCGACGCGCTTGCCGAGCAGGTTCTGGCGGAACCGGCCCTGCTTGCCCTTGAGCATGTCGGACAGCGACTTCAGCGGGCGGTTGCCCGGACCCGTGACCGGCCGGCCGCGGCGGCCGTTGTCGAACAGCGCGTCGACGGCCTCCTGCAGCATGCGCTTCTCGTTGTTCACGATGATCTCGGGGGCCCCGAGGTCGAGCAGGCGCTTCAACCGGTTGTTGCGGTTGATGACCCGGCGGTACAGGTCGTTCAGGTCGGACGTCGCGAACCGGCCGCCGTCGAGCTGCACCATCGGGCGCAGGTCCGGCGGGATGACCGGGACGCAGTCCAGGACCATGCCGTCGGGCGAGTTGCGGGTCGTCAGGAACGCCGAGACGACCTTGAGGCGCTTGAGCGCGCGCGTCTTGCGCTGGCCCTTGCCCGTCGCGATGGTCTCGCGCAGGGACTCGGCCTCAGCCTCCAGGTCGAAGCTCTGCAGGCGCTTCTGCAGCGCCGCCGCCCCCATGCCGCCCTCGAAGTAGAGGCCGAAGCGCTCGCGCATGGCGCGGTAGAGCACCTCGTCGCCCTCGAGGTCCTGGACCTTGAGGGTGCGGAAGCGGTCCCAGATGGTCGTCAGGCGGTCGATCTCGGTGTCGGCGCGGCGACGGATCTGCGCCATCTCGCGCTCGGCGGACTCGCGCACCTTGCGGCGCACGTCCGACTTCGCGCCCTCGGCCTCGAGCTCGGCCAGGTCGGTCTCCAGCGTCTTGGCGCGAGCCTCGACGTCGGAGTCGCGACGGTTCTCGACCTCGCGCTTCTCGACCTCGATCTGCGCCTCGAGCGAGGCGAAGTCGCGCTGGCGACCCTCCTCGTCGACCGACGTGATCATGTAGGCCGCGAAGTAGATGACCTTCTCGAGGTCCTTCGGCGCCAGGTCCAGCAGGTAGCCCAGGCGGCTGGGGACACCCTTGAAGTACCAGATGTGGGTGACGGGGGCGGCGAGCTCGATGTGCCCCATGCGCTCACGACGGACCTTGGCCCGCGTGACCTCGACACCGCAGCGCTCGCAGATGATGCCCTTGAAGCGGACGCGCTTGTACTTGCCGCAGTAGCACTCCCAGTCCCGGGTGGGACCGAAGATCTTCTCGCAGAAGAGCCCGTCCTTCTCCGGCTTCAGGGTGCGGTAGTTGATGGTCTCGGGCTTCTTGACCTCACCGTGCGACCACGTGCGGATGTCGTCCGCGGTGGCCAGCCCGATGCGCAGCTCGTCGAAGAAGTTGACGTCGAGCAACGTGATCTTCTTTCTCTAGGTTCTTCCGAGGTCTGACTGATCCGAGGGGCCCCGCGAGGGGTCCCGTTGTCCGGCCGGGGCGGGTGGGGGTTCCGACCCCCACCCGCCGTCCGTCAGACCTCTTCGACGCTGCTCGGCTCGCGCCGCGCCAGGTCGATGCCCAGCTCCTCGGCCGCCCGGAAGACGTCCTCGTCGCTGTCGCGCATCTCGATGGCCATGCCGTCCGAGGAGAGGACCTCCACGTTCAGGCACAGCGACTGCATCTCCTTGATGAGCACCTTGAAGGACTCGGGGATGCCGGGCTCGGGGATGTTCTCGCCCTTGACGATCGCCTCGTAGACCTTCACGCGGCCCAGGACGTCGTCGGACTTGATCGTGAGCAGCTCCTGCAGGGCGTAGGCGGCGCCGTAGGCCTCCAGGGCCCAGACCTCCATCTCGCCGAAGCGCTGACCACCGAACTGCGCCTTACCACCGAGCGGCTGCTGGGTGATCATCGAGTACGGGCCGGTCGAGCGGGCGTGGATCTTGTCGTCGACCAGGTGGTGCAGCTTCAGGATGTACATGTAGCCGACCGAGACCGGGTCCGGGAACGGCTCGCCGGAGCGGCCGTCGAACAGCCGCGCCTTGCCGTCGCCCTGCACGAGGCGGTCGCCGTCGCGCGTCTTGAGCGTCGAGCTGAGCAGACCGGTGATCTCCTCCTCGCGCGCACCGTCGAAGACGGGCGTGGCGATGCGGGAACCGGCCGGCGCCGAGCGGATCTCCTCGGGGATGAGCTTGGCCCAGTCCGGGTCGCCCTCGATCGACCAGCCGCGGCTGGCGATCCAGCCCAGGTGCAGTTCCAGGACCTGACCGACGTTCATCCGGCTCGGCACGCCGAGCGGGTTGAGGATCACGTCGACCGGGGTCCCGTCCTCGAGGAACGGCATGTCCTCGACGGGCAGGATCTTGGAGATGACGCCCTTGTTGCCGTGACGGCCGGCGAGCTTGTCACCGTCGGTGATCTTGCGCTTGTTCGCCACGTAGACGCGCACCAGCTGGTTCACGCCCGGGGGCAGCTCGTCGCCCTCGTCGCGGTCGAAGACCTTCACGCCGATGACCGTGCCGGTCTCGCCGTGGGGCACCTTCAGCGACGTGTCGCGGACCTCGCGGGCCTTCTCGCCGAAGATGGCGCGCAGCAGGCGCTCCTCCGGGGTCAGCTCGGTCTCGCCCTTGGGCGTGACCTTGCCGACGAGCAGGTCGCCGTCGCGGACCTCGGCGCCGATGCGGATGATCCCGCGCTCGTCGAGGTCGGCCAGGACGTCCTCGGCCACGTTCGGGATGTCCCGGGTGATCTCCTCGGGCCCGAGCTTGGTGTCGCGGGCGTCGACCTCGTGCTCCTCGATGTGGATCGAGGACAGGACGTCGTCCTGCACGAGGCGCTGCGACAGGATGATCGCGTCCTCGTAGTTGTGGCCCTCCCACGGCATGAACGCGACCATCAGGTTGCGGCCCAGGGCCATCTCGCCACCGTCGGTGGACGGGCCGTCGGCGAGGACGGTGCCGACCTCGACGCGGGCGCCCTCGTCGATGACGACCTGCTGGTTGTACGCGGTGCCGTGGTTGGAGCGGCGGAACTTCGCGACCTTGTAGGCGCTGGTGGTGCCGTCGTCGTTGGACACGGTGATGAGGTCCGCGGAGACCTCGGTCGCCACGCCGGCCTTGGTGGCCACGACCACGTCACCGGCGTCGACGGCGGCGCGGAACTCCATGCCGGTGCCGATGAGCGGCGCCTCGGTCTTGACCAGCGGGACGGCCTGGCGCTGCATGTTCGCGCCCATGAGCGCGCGGTTGGCGTCGTCGTGCTCGAGGAACGGGATCATCGCGGTCGCGACGGAGACCATCTGCCGGGCGGCGACGTCCATGTAGTCGACCTCGGAGTTCGGGACGAACTCCGTCTCACCGCCCTTGGCGCGCACCAGGACGCGGGCCTCGGCGAAGGAGCCGTCCGCGTTCAGCGGGGCGTTCGCCTGCGCGATGACGAAGGCGTCCTCCTCGTCCGCGGTCAGGTAGTCGACGTCGTCGGAGACCCGGCCGTCGACGATCTTGCGGTACGGCGTCTCGATGAAGCCGAACGGGTTGATCCGCCCGTAGGAGGACAGCGAGCCGATCAGGCCGATGTTCGGGCCCTCGGGCGTCTCGATCGGGCACATGCGGCCGTAGTGCGACGGGTGGACGTCGCGGACCTCCATGCCGGCCCGCTCGCGGGACAGACCACCGGGACCCAGCGCCGAGAGGCGGCGCTTGTGGGTCAGACCCGCGAGCGGGTTGGTCTGGTCCATGAACTGCGACAGCTGGCTCGTCCCGAAGAACTCCTTGATGGAGGCCACGACGGGGCGGATGTTGATCAGCGTCTGCGGCGTGATCGCCTCGACGTCCTGGGTCGTCATGCGCTCGCGCACGACGCGCTCCATCCGGGACAGGCCGGTGCGGACCTGGTTCTGGATGAGCTCGCCGACGCTGCGCAGGCGGCGGTTGCCGAAGTGGTCGATGTCGTCGACCTCGACGCGGACGTCGACCGGCTGGCCGTTCTTGACGCCCGGCATCGAGACCTCGCCGGCGTGCAGCTTCACGAGGAACTTGATGGTGCGCACGATGTCGTCGACCGAGAGCACGCTGGAGCTCAGCGGCTCCTCCATGCCCAGCTTCTTGTTCACCTTGTAGCGGCCGACCTTCGCCAGGTCGTAGCGCTTGGGGTTGAAGTAGAGGTTGTCGAGCAGGTTGCGCGCGGCCTCCTGCGTCGGCGGTTCGCCCGGGCGCAGCTTGCGGTAGATGTCCAGCAGCGCGTCCTCGACGCCCGAGGTGTGGTCCTTCTCCAGCGTGGAGATCATCGACTCGTAGTCGGCGAACTCCTCGCGGATCTGGGACTCGCTCCAGCCCAGGGCCTTCATGAGGACCGTGACCGACTGCTTGCGCTTGCGGTCGACGCGGACGCCGACGGTGTCGCGCTTGTCGATCTCGAACTCGAGCCAGGCACCGCGCGAGGGGATGATCTTCGCGGTCCACGTGTCGCGGTCGGACGTCTTGTCCGGCACGCGCTCGAAGTAGATGCCCGGGGAACGGACCAGCTGCGACACGACGACGCGCTCGGTGCCGTTGATGACGAAGGTGCCGCGGTCGGTCATGAGCGGGAAGTCGCCCATGAAGACCGTCTGCGACTTGATCTCGCCGGTGTTGCCGTTGATGAACTCCGCCGTGACGAACAGCGGGGCGGCGTAGGTGAGGTCGCGCTCCTTGCAGTCGTCCAGGGAGTACTTCGGCGGCTCGAACCGGTGGTCGCGGAACGACAGCGACATGGAGCCGGAGAAGTCCTCGATCGGGGAGATCTCCTCGAAGATCTCCTCCAGGCCCGAGGTCGTCGGGACGGCGAGCCCACCGTTGGTGGACGCCTCCACCCGGTCCTGCCAGCGCTTGTTGCCGAGCAGCCAGTCGAAGCTGTCGGTCTGCAGCGCCAGGAGGTCGGGGACCTCAAGCGGTTCGTGGATCTTGCCGAAGGAGTACCGTCCGGAGACGGTGCGCGGCGACTGGTTGCCGACGACGGTGGTGCCGGTGCTGTTCGGTGCGGACTCTGGACGCGAGGCAGCCAAGAGGGGTCCTTCCACGGGCCTGCGAACGTTGTGCGCGCCCCGTCCCACTCGGTCGTTCCCACGGCGACGACCGGCCATATGACGCTGGGCAGCGCAAAACAACAGGGTACCCGTCGTGGGCGCACCTGTCCAGCCCCCGGTCCTGACGGACCTGGGCCGCGGACCCCCTCCCCGTCCGACGTCGTCGTCGGGTGGAGCCGGGAGTCGAGGACAACCGGTGATGAGGATGCTCCGCCGCGGGGTCCGCGTCAAGGCGACGCCCCGACCTTGTGGACCGCCCGCTCCCCCGCCGGCGCTCCCCGGGAGGGGCCGGGAACGCACAGGGGGGGGGGGGGGGCGGGGGGGGGGGGGGGGGGGGGGGGGGGGGG
>NZ_JBJLSJ010000072.1:0-6867 GCF_050871975.1 Kineococcus rugosus
GAGACGGGCCCGACATCGTTTTGTCCCCCGCGGGGGCCGGGCCGGGGGCCCCCCCCGCCCCCGCCCGCAGCTCGGCCCACAGCGACCCGAACGCCCCCTCCACGTGCAGGTCCGTCTCCACCTCCAGCGCCACCCCGCGCAGGTGCGCCATCCGCAGCGCCGCCGCCACCGCGTCCGCCTCGGCCGGTGACCCGTCCACCGACAGCGTCGCGACGTCCCCGCCCGGCGGCAGCCGCAGCGTCACCCGCGCGCTGCCGCACGCCGTCAGGACCGGCGCCAGCACCGTCCGCAACCCCCGGACGAACCCGTCCACGCCGGCGCCGGGCCCCCGGTCGTCCACCACGTCGACCTCGCAGCCGCGGTCCCGGGCCCGGCGCAGCGCCGTGCGGACCCGCTCGTCGAGCAGGTCCCGGGCCCGCAGGTCGTCGCGCAGCCGCCGCTCCAGCGTCAGCGCCGCCCGCGACAGCACCGGCCAGGTGGGGGAGTCCGGGTCGCTCAGCGCCACCCGCCGCAGCAGCGGGACCGTGCTGTGCTCCAGGTCGTCGCGGCGCTGCCGGGCGCTGGCCCCCCGGGCCTCCGTCCCGGCGCGCGCGGCCACCGCGCGGCCGGCGTCGGCCTCGAAGCGGGCCACGTCGCGCGCGGTGCGGTCGAACAGGAACCGCACCCCCACCGCGGCGGTGAACCACACCAGCGCGGGCTGGTTCAGCGCCGCGAACGCCACCGCCCGGTGCGGCAGGTCCGACCCCGCGACCAGCACCCCCAGCACCGCCGCCGAGGACAGCTCCGCCGCCAGCGCGGCCAGCGGGCGCCGGCGCATCACGAGCGCGGCGACGAGGACCTGGGACAGCCCCGGCCACCAGTTCGCGTACGTGCGCCACAGCGACTCGTCGAGGAACGGCGTCACCGCCAGCCCGCTGAGCGGCACCACGGCCGCCATCGCCACCGCGGCCGGGCGGGACAGGTCCAGCGGGCGCCCGGTCAGGGGACGGACGGCGACCGCGCTCACGACGAGCACCACGACCATCGCGAGCACCGCCAGCCCCGGCTGCCGGTGCTGGTGCAGGGACGGCAGGGCCACGAGCGGGCCGTGCGAGAACAGCCACAGGACGGCCCCCAGCAGGCACGCCCGGTTCACCCCGTTCACGCCGTGACCCCCGAGGCCCCCGGGGCCTCCGTACCCCCCGGGGCCCCCGGGACCACCGGGACGCTGAGCAGGACCACGGTGCCCACCCCCGGCAGCGAGCGCACCAGCGCCCGGCCGCCCACCACGTCGGCGCGGCGGCGCACCGAGACCGCCAGCCCCAGCCGCGGGGTCGCGGTCCGCGGGTCGAACCCGACCCCGTCGTCGCGCACCTCCACGCTCAGCCGGTCCCCGTCGCGGCCCCGGGTGGTGCGGACGCGGACCCGGACCGTCGGCACGCCGCCGGGCCGGCCGTGCCGCACGGCGTTGCGGCACGCCTCGACCGCCGCGGACTGCAGCGCCTCCAGGGCCTCCGGCTCCACCCGGCCCCCGGCGCGGCCGGGCAGGGTCAGCTCCGCCCGCGGGTGCGCCGACAGGACCCGGTCGGACAGCCGCGCGGCGGCCTCGGCGACCGGCACCGGCCCGGGCTCGCCGTCGGGGTCGTGGGCGATGCTCGTCAGGGCCCGCCCGGCCGCGGCCCGGGCCCGCACCCGGTCCGCGCCGTCGTGCGCGTGCGCGGTCAGCGACAGCGACGCCAGCACGTCGTCGTGGACGATGCCGTCCCAGCGGGAGTCCTCCACCTCCACCGCCCGCGCCGCCGCGGCCTCGGCGGCGGCCCGCTCGGCCGCCGCGCGCGCCGTCTCGACCTGCCCGGCCGCGGCCCGCACCGACAGCACCGCCACCGAGGTGGCCGTGCCGATGACGAGCAGCCCCACGGCGTCCAGGACCGCGATGTCGCCCGGGACCGTCCAGACCCCCGACAGCTGCAGCGCCAGCCGCAGCGCCAGGTGCGCGCCGGTCAGCCCCAGCGCCCCCCACAGCGACGGGACGGCCACGGCCCCCGCCCCGACCGTCAGCGGGGACAGCGCCAGCACCCACGGGACCTCGTCGGGGTGCCCCGCGACCAGCGGGTAGGTCCCGAGCGCGGCGTCGCCGAGCAGCACCAGCGCCCACACGGGCCGCCACGGCCGGGTGCGGCGCACCGCGTGCAGCACGAGCCACGCGAAGACCGCGAGGTACGCGGCCAGCAGCGGCGCCGTCCACCAGCCGGGCGCCTGCGCCGGCCCGGTGGCCAGGTTCGCGACGACCGTGGGCGTCACCGAGACCATCGCCAGCGCCAGCACGAGGGCCAGCAGCCGGTGGACGCCGCGCCGGGTCACCGGCCGCCCACCGCCGGGTCAGCCGTCGGCACGGGACCCGGGGGCGGGCAGCGGCACCGGCGCCAGGACGCCGTCCTCGACGGCCCGCCGGTACAGCTCCATGCGCGTGTACGCCGGCCGGTCGACCGCCGCGTACTTGGCGCGGATGCGCTTGAGGTAGCTCTTGGCCGTCTCCGGGGTCACGCCCAGGCGCAGCGCCACCGAGCGGGCCGGCATGCCGCCGGCGTACAGCTCCAGGACGCGCCGCTCCTGCGGGGACAGGTGCGAGGTGAGCGACTCGTCGACCTGCAGCGCCGCCGCCGTCTCGGCCGAGGAGACCGTGTCGCCCTCGGAGACCGCCCACAGCGCCTCCGCGACGGTCGCCACCGGCCGGTCCTTCAGCAGGACGCCCTGCGCCCCGGCCTGCATGGCCTCCAGCGCCTCGGCGTGCAGGCGGCCCTCGGTGTAGACCAGCACCCGCGAGCCCGCCGCGCACAGGGCGGCGACGTTGCCCGCCGGGCGCGATCCGTCCCCCAGCCGCAGGTCGAGGAGCACGACGTCGGGGGCCGCGGTGCCGCTGAGCGCGGACAGCAGCTCGGGCACGGTCGGCGCGCTCGCCACGAGGGCGACCCGCTCGTCCAGCCGGGCCAGCTCGAGCTGCAGGCCGGCCAGCAGCGCGGGGTGGTCGTCGACGGCCGCGACCCGCAGCGTCCGGCCGGACGCGGTGTCGTCGGTGTCGTCGGTGCTGCCAGCCACGTGGAGATCCCCTCTTCCCGGGGGGAGGGTAGTGGAACGGGGGGTCGATCGCCCCCCAAAGGGGGCCACGCGGAGGCTGTCGCGGCCCTGGACGCTCTGGGAGGATCTGCGAGGGCACCCCGCCGGGGGGACGGGTGGCCCGTGCGTGCGCTGGGGGGCGCAGGCAGACGAGAGGGGACGGTGCCCACGGGCACCGTCCCCTCTCTGCGTCCGCGCCGGCCGGTCAGTCGGTGGAGACCAGCCCGATCTGGCAGGTCAGCCCGTTCGGGCCGTGGTTGCAGTACCCGTTCGGGATCTTGTCGAGGTACTGCTGGTGCTCCTCCTCGGCGTACCAGAACGGGCCCGCCTCGCTCGCCGGCCGGATCTCGGTCGTGATGCGGCCGTGGCCGTGCTCGGTCAGCTCGCGCTGGAACGTCTCGCGGGTGCGCTGCGCCGCTGCCCACTGCTCGTCCGTGGTCGTGTAGACCGCGGAGCGGTACTCCGTGCCGCGGTCGTTGCCCTGCCGGTAGCCCTGCGTCGGGTCGTGGTTCTCCCAGAACGTCTTCAGCAGGACCTCGGGGCTGACCCGGGCGGGGTCGTAGGCGACCAGCACGGTCTCGGCGTGGCCGGTGCGGCCCGTCGTGGACTCGTAGTACGTCGGGTTCTTCGTGAAGCCGCCCTGGAAGCCCACCGCGGTCGTCACCACGCCCGGGACCTGCCAGAAGATGCGCTCCGCGCCCCAGTAGCAGCCCATGGCGAACGAGATCACCTCGGTGCCCTCGGGCCAGGGGCCCTCCAGCGGGGTGCCCAGGACGGTGTGCGTCGTCGGGACCTCGAAGCGCCGCGTCTCCGACCCCGGCAGGGCCTCCTCCGCGGTCACCATCTGCGTCTTGTACGGGTTGCCGAACCGCATGCCCACTTCCCTTCTCTCGTGCCTCGTGCAACCACGGCGGGGGGCGGGACGTTCCCGCCCGGCCCCTTGTGCCGGGGACGGGCACCTGGTCAGATGACGTCACAGCTGTCCCACAGGTAACTACCCTCTGGAGTCGCAGTGCTACCTCTGTCCCCCCGTCCCGTGCGTGACCGCCGTCGTTCGCGCGCCACGGGTCTCGTGCTCGCCGGAGCCCTCGCCGTCACCACCGCGGCGCTCGCCGGGCCCGCCGCCGCCGACGAGCCGGGCCTGCCCGGCCCCGCCGTCCCCGGCGGCCTGCGGACCGGTTTCGAGACCTCCGGCGGCGCGACGTGGACCACCCTGGAGCAGGAGCAGCAGTTCCTCCAGGCCCTCGACGCCGCCAGCCCCCGCCTCACCGTCACCGAGGTCGGCCGCACCGCCCAGGACCGCCCCCTCCAGCTCGTCGCCGTCGGCGCGCCGCAGCCGCTGCCCGCCGAGGCGGTCGCGCGCGGCAGCTCGGTGCTGTTCACCTGCACCCAGCACGGCGACGAGCCCAGCGGCCGCGAGGCGTGCCTGACCCTGGCCCGCGACCTCGCGACCACCACCGACCCCGCCACCGCGCAGTTCCTGCGCAGCACCACCGTCCTGTTCGTGCCGACCGTGAACCCCGACGGCGTCGCGGCGGGCACCCGCGAGAACTCCGAGGGCGTCGACGTCAACCGCGACCACCTGCTGCTGCGCACCGCCGAGGCCCGGGTCGTCGCCCAGCTCCAGCGCGACCTGCGCCCCGACGTCGTGCACGACCTGCACGAGTACGGACCCACCCCCGGCAGCTACGACCGCGACCTCATCGCGCTGTGGCCGCGCAACCGCAACCTCGACCAGCGGGTCCACGACCTGTCCCGCGACCTCACCGAGCAGGAGGTGCTGCCCGCCGTCGAGGCCGCCGGCAACAGCACCGGCATCTACGGCTACCGCTACGACGGCGACGGGAACGTCGTCGCCCAGCTCGCCGGCGACGGGCAGGAGCGCATCCTGCGCAACACCTCCGGCCTGCGGCACTCCCTGGGGATCCTCGTCGAGGCCAGCAACGCCCCCGCCTCGCCGCTGGAGGAGGCCAACCCGGCGCTGCTGAACCAGCGGCGGGTGTCCACCCAGGTCACCGCCGCGCGCGCCACCCTCGGCATGGTCGACGAGCGCCGCGCCGAGATCGCCGACGCGACCGCCGCGTCCCCGGCCCGCAGCGCCGCCGAACGCACCACCGTCGCCTTCGCCGGGGCCGACAACGCCCTGCCCACCCCCGACCAGGTCGCCTTCGACCCGCCCTGCGGCTACGTCCTGACCGCCGAGCAGGCCCGGGCGGCGGCCCCGACCCTGGAGCTGCAGGGCGTCCGCACCGAGGCGCGGGCCGACGGCACGGTGCTCGTCCCGGCCGCGCAGGAGGCCCGAGACCTCGTGCACCTGCTGCTCGACGAGCGCGCCCAGGAACCCCTGACGGTCGGCGCCCCCGTCGCCTGCTCCTGACCCCCCGCACCCCCCAGGCACCCCCCGGCCGCCCCGGCGGCCGGGGGGACCGCCCGGGCGGGCTCGTAGGCTCGGTCCGTGACCAACTCCGAGCTGCCCGGTTTCTCGACCCGCGCCATCCACGCCGGCCAGGAGGCCGACCCCGCCACCGGCGCCGTCGTGACGCCGATCTACCAGGTGTCCACCTACAAGCAGGACGGGGTCGGGGCCCTGCGCACCGGCCTCGGCACCGGCTACGAGTACTCCCGCTCGGGCAACCCGACCCGCACGTCGCTGGAGACGCAGCTGGCCGCGCTGGAGCAGGGCGCGGCCGGTTTCGCCTTCGCCTCCGGCCTGGCCGCCGAGGACGGGATCCTGCGGGCCCTGTGCCGGCCCGGCGACCACGTCGTCATCCCCAACGACGCCTACGGCGGCACCTACCGGCTGGTGAAGAAGGTCGCCGAGCCGTGGGGCGTGGAGCACACCCCCGTCGACCTGGCCGACCTGGACGCCGTGCGCGAGGCCGTGCAGCCCGGCCGCACCCGCCTGGTGTGGCTGGAGACCCCGACCAACCCGCTGCTGACCGTCGGCGACATCGCCGCCATCGCCGAGATCGCGCACGCCGCCGGGGCGCTGCTCGTCGTCGACAACACCTTCGCCACCCCCTACCTGCAGACCCCGCTCGTCCTGGGCGCCGACCTCGTCGTGCACTCCACGACGAAGTACGCCGGCGGCCACTCCGACGTCGTCGGCGGCGCGGTCGTCGTGCGCGACGGCGACGACGGCCGCGGCAGCTCCCTGGCCGAGCGGATCGGGTTCCACCAGAACTCCATGGGCGCGGTGCCCGGGCCGTTCGACTCCTGGCTCGTGCAGCGCGGGCTGAAGACCCTCGCGGTGCGGATGGAACGGCACTGCGACAACGCCGAGCGCGTCGTGGAGTTCCTGCAGTCGCACCCGCGCGTGACGCGGATCCTCTACCCGGGCCTGCCCGAGCACCGCAACCACGACGTCGCGGCGAAGCAGATGAAGCGGTTCGGGGGGATGATCTCGTTCCGCACGGCGTCGGTGGAGGACGCGCTCGCGGTGTGCAAGGCGACCGAGCTGTTCACCCTGGGGGAGTCCCTCGGCGGCGTGGAGTCCCTCGTGGAGCACCCCGGGAAGATGACCCACGCCTCGGTGGCCGGGTCGCTGCTGGAGGTCCCCGACGACCTCGTGCGGCTGTCGGTGGGCATCGAGGACGCCGACGACCTCGTCGCCGACCTGGCGCAGGCGCTGGGCTGAGACCCCGCCGGGGCGCTCGCCGGGCCGAGCACGGGTTCCCGGTCCGCATGGTGATCCCCGGGCTGTACGGGTACGTCTCGGCGTGCAAGTGGGTCGTCGACCTGGAGGTCACCACGTTCGCGGAGAAGACCGCGTAC
>NZ_JBJLSJ010000073.1:0-6440 GCF_050871975.1 Kineococcus rugosus
CCCCGGCGCGCGCGGGAGTTGGACGACGAGTTCTTCTATAAGTACGAACCTGGCGGACGCGAACGCGCCGGCCCGCGGGCCCCCCCCCCCGCCCCCCTCGGCGGCGACCGCGACGTGCAGGTGCGCGGCGACGGCCGCGGTGAGCGGGTCGCCGTCCACGACGGCGGCGTAGGCGGCGGTGAGGGCGCCCAGGGAGCAGCCCGCCCCGGTCGTGCGGGTCAGCAGCGCGTCCCCGCCGGGGACGCGGACGGTGCGGGTGGCGTCGACGACGACGTCCACCGCGCCGGAGACCGCGACGGCCCCGCCGGTGCGCGCCGCGAGGTCCCGGGCGGCGGCGACGGCGTCCTCGACGCCGTCCACGGCGTCCACCCCGCGCCCGCCCGCGCCGGCCCCGGCGAGGCCGAGGACCTCGGAGGCGTTGCCGCGCACCACGGCCGGGCGGTGCGCGAGCAGGTCGCGGGCGACGCGGGTGCGGAACTCCAGGCCGCCGACGGCGACGGGGTCCAGGACCCACGGGGTCCCGGCCCCCTGCGCGGACTGCGCGGCCAGGGCCATGGCGCGGGCCTTCTCCTCGTCGAGGGTCCCCACGTTGACCAGGACCGCGGAGGCGAGCGCCGCGAACGCGGCGGCCTCGTGGACGTTGTCGACCATCGCCGGGGCGGCCCCGACGGCCAGCAGCGCGTTCGCGGTGATCGTCTGGACGACGGAGTTCGTGAGGCACTGCACGAGCGGGGCGCGCTCGCCCAGCGCGGTGCGCGCCCGCGCGAGGTCGTCCGGAGGAACGGCAGCCATGCCGTGACATCCCTTCGTCAGCGTTACCTGAATCAGGTTCGACGGGTGTGATCTCAGCTGCGCGATCCGCGCGCAGCACCCCGTGTCGCGGCCGACAGTAGCACCGCGGGGTTTACCGGCGGCCGCAGCGGGTAGCGCCTCCGCATGAGCACTGACGAGCACGGTTCGAGCGGACCGGCCCGCCCCCGCACCACGGCGGGGCAGCACCTGTCGCTCGTCGTCGGGGTCCTGCTGGTCGTCCTGGGCGTGGCGGGTTTCGCGGTGTCCGGGTTCAGCGACTGGACCGGCGGCAGCCAGGAGCAGCAGGTCGTCGGGTTCTCGGTGAACCCGGCCTCCAGCGCGGTGCACCTCGTGCTGGGTCTGCTGGGGGTGCTGGCGCGCACGGGTGCGCGGCGGGCCCGCGGGTACGGGCTGCTCCTGTTCGTGGCGTGCGCCGCCCTGTTCGCCTACGGCCTGTCCAGCGAGGGCTCGGGCGACACCGCGCTGAACCTGGCCTGGCCGGTCACCACCCTGCACGGTGTCCTGGCGTTCGTCGGGTTGCTCATCGCGTTCGTGACGAAGCGGTCCCCGCGACCGCCGTCGACGGCCGAACTGGGCTGACCCCCCGGGGCTCCGGGGGGTCAGCCGGGTCAGCGCGGGGAGGTCAGCCCTCCCCGCCGTCGCGGGCGCCCGCCCACAGGTCGACCCCGGAGTCCACCGCGAACTCCTCGATGGCCTGCAGCTCGGCGTCGGTGAACTCGAGGTTCGCCACGGCGGCGACGTTGTCCTCGACCTGCTGCACCGAGCTCGCCCCGATGAGGGTGGTCGTGATGCGGCGGTCGCGCAGCGTCCAGCTCAGGGCGAGCTGCGCCAGCGTCTGGCCGCGCCCGGAGGCGATCTCCTGCAGGCCGCGGATGCGCCGCAGGGTCTCCTCGTTCAGGATGCTCGGGTCCAGCGACTTGCCTTGCGCCGCACGGGAGTCCTCGGGGATCCCGTGGAGGTAGCGGTTCGTCAGGAGCCCCTGCGCGAGGGCGGTGAACGGGATGCAGCCGACGCCCTCGGCCTCCAGGACGTCGAGCAGGCCGGACTCGATCCACCGGTTGAACATCGAGTACGAGGGCTGGTGGATGAGCAGCGGCGTCCCGAGGTCGCGCAGGATCCGCGCGGCCTGCAGCGTGCGCTCGGGGCCGTAGGAGGAGATCCCCACGTACAGCGCCTTGCCCGAGCGGACGATGGCGTCCAGCGCCCCCATCGTCTCCTCGAGCGGGGTGTCCGGGTCCGGGCGGTGGTGGTAGAAGATGTCGACGTACTCCAGGCCCATGCGCTGCAGGGACTGGTCCAGGGACGCGGTGAGGTACTTGCGGGAACCGCGGTCGCCGTAGGGGCCGGGCCACATGTCCCAGCCGGCCTTGGAGGAGATGACCAGCTCGTCGCGGTAGGGCTTGAAGTCCTCCCGGAACAGCCGGCCGAAGTTCGTCTCGGCCGCGCCGTACGGCGGGCCGTAGTTGTTCGCCAGGTCGAAGTGGGTGATGCCCAGGTCGAAGGCGCGGCGGGTGATGTCGCGCTGGGTCTGGAACGGCTTGTCGTCGCCGAAGTTGTGCCAGAAACCCAGCGAGAGCGCGGGGAGCTCGAGGCCGCTGCGTCCGCAACGGCGGTAGGGCATGGACTCGTACCGTCCAGCGTCTGCGGTGTAGGTCACGCGCCGATCCTGCCACGCCGGGCCGCGGCCGACGCGGGGGTCAGCGCAGGGCGACCGCCGCCCGGGCCAGTTCCTCGACCCGGCCGAAGTCGCGGCGGGCCAGGACGTCGGGCGGGGTGATCCAGCTGCCGCCGACGCACCCCACGTTCGCCAGGGCCAGGTAGCCGGGGGCGTTGGCCGGGGTGATCCCGCCCGTGGGGCAGAACCGCAGCTGCGGCAGCGGTGAGCGCAGCGCCGCGAGGTACGCCGCACCCCCGGCCTGCTCGGCGGGGAAGAACTTCAGCTCGTGCAGGCCCATCTCCAGCGCCAGCAGCGCCTCCGACGGGGTCGCCACCCCCGCCAGCAGCGGGACGTCGCGGCTGCGGGCGGCCTCCACGACGGCGCGGGTCGTGCCGGGGCTGACGAGGAACTGCGCCCCGGCGTCCACGGCGCGGGCGGCGTCCTCGGCGCAGGTGACGGTCCCGGCGCCGAGCAGGATCTCCGGGACCTCCGTCGCCACCGCCCGCACGGCGTCCAGGGCCGTCGTGGTGCGCAGGGTGAGCTCCACGACGCCGATCCCCCCGGCCAGCAGCGCCCGCGCCAGCGGGACCGCGGCCTGCGCGTCGTCGAGGACGACGACGGGGATGACGGGTGAGACGTCGAGCACGCTGGGTCCGGTCACGGGAACGCTCCTCCTCGAGGGTCCTCCCCGAGCCTACTGCGCGCCCCCGCGCCGGACCCCGCGCCGGACCTGCCGGCCCGGCCCCCTCAGGACCGCGCGCCGTCCCCGGCCAGCACCCCGAGGAAGTCGGCCAGGAACGCCTCCACGTCGACCTCCAGCACGACCCGGGTGTCCGGTGCCGGCTGACCCGGGCGGGTGGCCGGCTCGAAGGGGACCGGACCGCCCTCGGCGGTGCGCAGCAGGTGGGCCCGCCAGCGCTCCCCGTCGGGGACCAGGCCCACCGGGCCGTCCTCGAACCGCGTGATCCACTCCGGCACGACGAGCAGCGCCGCGGCCAGCCCGTCCCACGCCGGGGAGACCCGCCGGCCCCACACCTGCTGGTAGAAGTCCATGTAGGACTCCAGCAGCTGCGCGCTGAAGCGGCCCACCGCAGTGGGGCTGGCGTGCAGCCGCGCCACGGCGGCCTCGTCGACGATCGCGCCCGCGCCGACGTTGACCCCCACCGTCACCAGGCGGGTGCGCGGGGCCGCGAAGACGATCCGGGCCGCGGCGGCGTCGTTGGCGATGTTGGCGTCCACGATCTGCGCGACGCCCAGCGGCGGGAACGGCCCCGAGCCGCCCATGACGACCGTGGAGGCGAACTTCGTCAGCAGGTCGGGGTCCAGCTCGATCGCCGCGGCCACGTTCGTCATCGGCCCCAGGACGAGCAGGTGGTGCCGGCCCGGTTCGGTGGCGGCCAGGTGCACGAGCTGCTCGGCCGCGGTGCGGTCCTGGACCGGCACCTCGGGGCGGTCCCCGCCGAGGTCGCCGAGCCCGTCGTGGCCGTGGACGTAGGACGCGAAGTGCGCCGGGCGGCCGTCGATGGGCCCGGCGGCCCCCACCGCGACGGGGATGCCGCCCTCGCCGGCCGCCAGCCCCGCCACGGCCAGGACGGCGCCGACGTTCCGGGTGGCGTCCTGCACGGTGCAGTTGCCGTAGACGGCGGTGACGGCGGCGATCTCGACGTCGGGGCGGCCCGCCAGCCACAGCAGCGCCAGGGCGTCGTCGATGCCGGTGTCGGTGTCGACGACCACGCTGGTGGGACGAGTGGTCACGGGTTTCCTCCTGCGGGGACGGGGTTGCGGCGCACCCGGCGGGCGCGGACGAGGACGAGGACCACGAGGGTCACGAGGTAGGGGGCGGCGTCGGTGAGCTGCTGGGGCAGGCCGATGCCCTGCAGCCGGAAGCCCCACGCCTCGGCGGCCCCGAACAGCAGGCAGGCCAGCAGCACCCCGACGGGGCGGTTCACGGCCAGCATCACGGCGGCCACCGCGACCCAGCCGCGCCCGGCGGTCATGTTCTCGGTGAAGGCGGTGACGTTGCCGAGCGCGAGCTGGGCCCCGCCCAGCCCGCACAGCGCACCGGCCGCCAGGACGGTCAGCTGCTGGTAGCGCGAGACCGGGACCCCCAGCGAGGCCGCCGCGGCGGCGTGGTCGCCGACCCCGCGCAGCCGCAGCCCGGTGGGGGTGCGGGCCAGCCACCACGCCGCGAGCAGCGGCAGCAGCAGCGCGGCCGGCACCAGCACGCTCTGCCCGCCCAGCAGCCGCCCCAGGACCGGGACGCCCGCGAGCGCCGACAGGTCCGGCAGCCCGGCCAGGCCGGTGGGGGCGAAGGTGCCGCTGGCCCCCAGCACCGAGCGCAGCAGGAAGCCCGTCAGGCCCAGGGCGAGGAGGTTCAGCCCGACGGCGACGATGATCGGGTCGGCGTGCCAGCGGACCGACCCGACCGCGAGGACGCCGCTGAGGGCGGTGGTCGAGGCGAGCGCCGCCGCCAGGCCGTACCAGGGCGAACCGGTCCAGTGGCTGACGGCGACGGCCGCGAACGCGGCCCACAGCAGCTGGCCCTCCAGGGCCATGTTGAACACGCCGGCCCGCCCGCACAGCGCCCCGCCGAGGGCGGCGAGGGCGACGGGGGCGGTGGAGGCCAGCACGGCGGCCACGAAGGACAGGGACAGCAGCGAGGACAGCACGCGGCGTCAGCTCCGTTCCGGTGCGCGGCGGCGGGCGCGGCGGGCGGTGGCGGCCGCGGCGACGGTGCGCAGGGCCAGGACGAGGATGACGACGGCCTGCAGGACCTGCCCGAGCTGGCGGGGCAGGTCGATGTCGCGCTCCATGCCGCTGGAACCGACCTGCAGGACGGTGAACAGAGCGGCCGTCAGGGGCAGCAGCGCGGGCCGGCCCCCGGCCAGCAGGGCGGCCGCGACCCCGGCGAAGGTGTAGCCGGGGGCGGTCAGGGCGCCGTCGATGAACCGGAACGGCTGGGTCATCACGACGACGGCCCCGGCGAGCCCGGCGATGCCGCCGGCGCTCGCGAGCGCCCCGAGGGTGAGGCCGGGGACGGACACCCCGCCGTAGCGGGCGAAACCCCGGTTGGCGCCGACGGCGCGCAGCTCGAAGCCCAGGGACGTGCGGCCGTCGACGACGACCACGACGACGAGCACGAGGACGACGAGCAGCAGCCCGAGGTTGGTGTACTGCGTCCCCGGCAGCGCGGGCAGGTGGGCGGCGTCGGGGAACCGCGGGGTCTGCGGGATGCCGGACCCCTCGTCGGCCAGCGGGAACCGGACCAGGTAGGACGTGAGCGCGACGGCCGGGGTGCTCAGCAGGAGCGTGGAGATGATGACCGGCACCCGCGCGCGCGTCGTCAGCGGCGCGGACAGGGCGGCCAGCAGCGCCCCGGCCGCGACGGCGGCGAGCAGGCACGCGGGCAGCAGCAGCGGGGCGGGCAGCGGCAGGTGCAGCGCGACGACGGCGGCGGCGATCCCGCCGACGCACAGCTGGCCGTCGCCGCCGAGGTTGTACTCCCCCATCCGGGCCGGCAGCGCGAACGCGAGCGACATGGCGAGGATGGCGGTGAAGGCGGCGACGGAGAAGTCGACGCTGCTGACGCCGAGGGCCCCGCGGACCATCGCGTCGTAGCCGCGCAGCGGGTCGACCCCGGCGGACAGCATGACGACGGCGCCCACCAGCAGCGCGACGAGCACCGCCCCCACGGGCACGACCGCCTGCGGCGCGGCCAGCCGCAGGCGGGACACGACCCCGTTCACGCGGACATCGCCGCCCCCAGGTTCTCCTCGGTGGCCTCGGCGGCCGGCAGCTCGGCGGTGACGACGCCGTCGCGCACGACGACGACGCGGTCGGCCAGCGCCTGCAGCTCGCTGATCTCGTAGGAGACCAGCAGGACCGGGGGGGGGGGGGGGGGGGGGGGGGGGGGGTGGGGGGGGGGGGGGGGCGCGGGGGGGCGGGCGGGGGCGCCGGGGGGGGGGTGGTG
>NZ_JBJLSJ010000074.1:0-5813 GCF_050871975.1 Kineococcus rugosus
GGGGGGGGGGGGGGGGGGGCGGCGGGGGGGGGGGGGGGGGGGGGGGGGGGGGGGTGGGGGGGGGGGGGGGGGGGGGGGGGGGGCCCCCCCCCCGCCCCCCGGACCCGGCGGGTCAGAACCCGTGGACGGCCAGGTAGCGGCTCATCCGGTCGGCGGCCCCGGCGGGGTCGGTCAAGACGCCCGCCTCGTCGGCGAGCCGGAACGTGCGGGCCTGGTGCACGGCGCTGCGCGCGGAGTGCAGGCCCCCGACCATGGCGTACCCGGGCTGGCGCCCGTCGAGCCAGTTGAGGAACGCGATGCCCGCCTTGTAGTAGGGCGTGGGGGCCCCGAAGACGTGCCGGGCCAGCGGCACGGTGGGGTCCAGCGCGGCGCGGAACCCGGCGGTGTCCCCGGCGTCGAGGCGGACGAGGGCGGCGGCGGCGACGTCCGCGATCCCGGCGAAGATCCCCAGCAGGGCGTCGGAGTGGTGCTGCCCGTCGCCCTCGACGAGCTCGGGGTAGTTGAAGTCGTCGCCGGTGTAGAGCCGCACCCCGGCAGGCAGCCGCCGCCGCAGGTCCTTCTCGTGCTCGGCGTCCAGGAGGGACACCTTCACGCCGTCGACGTGCGCGGCGTTGGCGGTGACGAGGTCGACGAAGACGTCGGTGGCGGTGGCGACGTCGGGCGCTCCCCAGTACCCCGCCAGGGCGGGGTCGAAGACGTCCCCGAGCCAGTGCAGGACGGCGGGGCGGCGGACCTGGGACAGCAGCCCGGAGTACAGCCGCAGGTAGTCGTCGGGTCCGGTGGCCGAGGCCGCGAGGTGCCGGGAGGCCATGAGGATCGGCTGGGCGCCGGCGTCCTCGACGACCTGCAGCTGCTCCTCGTAGGCGGCGCGGACGGCGTCGAGCCGGTGGGCGCCGGGGGCGAGCTGGTCGGTGCCGACGCCCGCGGCGATGCTGCCGCCGACCGCGGCGGCCTCGCGGCTGCTGCGGCGGACGAGCTCGGTGGTGGCGGCGTGGTCCAGGCCCATGCCGCGCTGGGCGGTGTCCATGGCCTCGGCGACGCCGAGGCCGAGGGACCACAGCCGGTGCCGGAACGCCAGGGTGGCGTCCCAGTCGAGGTCGGCGGGGGCGCCGGGGACGTTCTCGGCGCCGGCGCGGGGGACGACGTGGGCGGCGGCGAAGACGGTGCGGGTGCGGGACGGACCGGTGGGCACCTCCCAGGCGACGGGTTCGTGGACGGCGTGGTCGACGAACCCGTCGGCCGTGGGCAGCCGCAGGGTCCGGCCGGTGAGGGGCCGGTCGAGGGTGACGGTCACAGCGAGATCTCCGGCAGCTCGACGCGGCGGCCCTGCGCGGAGGAGGCCAGCCCGGCCTCGGCCAGTCGCACTCCGCGGGCCCCGGACAGGAAGTCGTAGGGGTTGGGGGTGTCGGCGACGACGTGGCGGACGAACTGCTCCCACTGCACCTTGAACCCGTTCTCCAGCACGGCGTTGTCGGGGACCTCCAGCCAGTCGTCGCGGTAGCGGTGCTGCTCGGGCAGGTCGGGGTTCCAGACGGCCTTGGGGGTGGCGGCGCGCGGCTGGACGCGGCAGCCGAACAACCCGGCGACGGCGCTGCCGAGGGTGCCGTCGACCTGGAACTCGACGAGCTCGTCGCGGTCGACGCGCACGGCCCAGGAGGAGTTCAGCTGGGCGATGATGCCGCCCTCGAGCTCGAAGATGGCGTAGGCGGCGTCGTCGGCGGTGGCCTTGTAGGCCTCGCCCTTCTCGTCGTGGCGCACGGGGACGTGCGTGACGGCCTTGGCGGTGACGGCCTCCACGGGGGCGATGGTCTGCTCCAGGACGTAGTTCCAGTGGCAGAACATGTCGGCGACGATGCCGCCGCCGTCCTCGGCGCGGTAGTTCCAGCTGGGCCGCTGGGCGCTCTGCCAGTCGCCCTCGAACACCCAGTAGCCGAACTCGCCGCGCACGGAGAGGATCTCGCCGAAGAACCCGGAGTCGACGAGGCGCTTGAGCTTGACCAGGCCGGGCAGGAACAGCTTGTCGTGGACGACGCCGTTCTTGACCCCGGCGCGGGCGGCGGCGCGGGCGAGCTCGACGGCCCCCTCGAGGGTCTCGGCGGTGGGCTTCTCGGTGTAGACGTGCCGGCCGGCGGCCATGGCCTTGTGCAGGGAGGCTTCGCGGACGGCGGTGAGCTGGGCGTCGAAGTAGAGCGGGTAGTCGTCGTCGGCCAGGGCCGCGTCGAGGTCGGTGGTGTAGTGCTCGAGGTCGTGCCGGCGCGCGATGTCGCGCAGCTTCTCGGCCGAGCGGCCGACGAGCAGGGGTTCGAGCTGGACCCGCGAGCCGTCGGGCAGCTCGACCCCGCCCTGCTCGCGGATCGCCAGGACGGACCGCAGCAGGTGCTGCCGGTACCCCATCCGACCCGTCACGCCGTTCATGACCACACCGAGGCGTTGCACCATCGCTGCCTCCTCCAGTCTCACAGTTGGGAATGCGCTTTCCAGAGGCTAGAGCCCCGACACCGCGCAGGGCAAGGACCCGGACGGGCCGATCCCCACCCCGGTGCGGGTGGGGCGCGCGGGACGGGAGCGGTTGAGCCCCGCACCACCGACGCGGACGGTGGAGGTCCCGGGAACCTCCCCCGCCGCGCGCTCAGCCGCTGCTAGGTTCCGGCACAGTCGCTCGGGGGGACGACAGCGTGCACCGTGCACCGGCGCCCCCCGGCCGCCGGACCGGAGGTGTCGCAGTGGGTGTCGTCCGCACCATCGTCTTCCCCGCGCTCAGGCTGATCGTCTGGGCCCTCATCGCCGTCGCGCTGCTGTGGATCGCGTTCGTGCGCACCGGGCAGGGCGAGACCGACGCCGCGGCCAGCCCCTACGCCGTCGTGGACCCGCCCGCGGCGACCGTGACCCGCGGCGACGTCGTCAACACCGTGAACCTCCAGGGCACCATCGAGGCCGACCCCGCGACCACGGTCAAGTCCACCGCGGCCGGGCAGGTCGGCCGCGTCCGGGCCGAGGTCGGCGACGACGTCGACGAGGGCACCCCGCTGTTCACCGTCCTGGTCACCGTCGAGCCGCCCGCCCCCACCGACCCCGTCGACCCCGCCGCGCCCCCGGCGCGGCCCACCACGAAGACCGTCACGGTCACCTCCACCGTCGCCGGCACCCTGGCCACGCTCGACGTGCTCGCCGGGCAGGACGTCACCATCGGCGCCGACGTCGCGACCGTCAGCCCCGGCACCCTCACCGTCTCCGCCCCGCTGACCCAGGCCCAGCAGTTCCGGCTGCTCGCCCCGCCCACGACCGCGCAGGTCACCGTCCCCGGCGGCCCCGGCACGTTCGAGTGCACCGGGCTGCGCACCGGGAACCCGGCCACGGCGCAGGAGCAGCCGCCGGGCGCGGGCGGGTACGTCGACCCCTACGCCGACCCGTCCTCGTCGATGACCGGCGCCGAGGTCACCTGCGCCGTGCCCGACGGCGTGCAGGTCTTCGCCGGGCTGACCGCCACCGTCGACGTCACCGCCGGGCAGTCCACCGGCGTCCTGCTCGCCCCCGTCACCGCCGTCCGCGGCACCGTCGGAACCGGCACCGTGTGGACCGTCGGCGAGGACGGGTCGCAGACCGAGACCCAGGTGGTCCTCGGGCTGACCGACGGGCAGAACGTCGAGGTGCAGGAGGGCCTCGTCGAGGGCCAGCAGATCCTGCAGTTCGTCCCGAACACCGACACCCCGGCCGACCAGTTCGGCGGCGGCATGTACGGGATGGGCTACTGATGGGTCCGGCCGACCACGTCGTCTCCCTCGAGGGCGTCAGCCGCAGCGTGCGGCTGCCCGACGGGACGGACCTGCACATCCTCACCGGCGTCGACCTGCACGTCGGCCGCGGCGAGCACGTCGCCGTCGTCGGCCGGTCGGGGTCGGGCAAGTCGACGCTGCTGAACATCATCGGCCTGCTCGACGCCCCCACCAGCGGGCGGTACCTGCTCGACGGCCGCCCCGTCGAGGCCCGGTCCAACCGGCGGACGGCGAAGCTGCGCGGGCAGACGTTCGGCTTCGTGTTCCAGCAGTTCAACCTGCTGCCCGGGCGCACCGCCACCGAGAACGTCGCCAACCCGCTGCTGTACGGCAGCAGCCGGGAGTTCCTGCACCGCAAGCGGATCGCCCGCCAGATGCTCGAACGGGTCGGCCTCGGGCACCGGCTCGACACCATGCCGGAGAAGCTGTCCGGCGGGGAGCAGCAGCGCGTGGCGCTGGCCCGCAGCCTGGTCCGGCGGCCCCGCGTGCTGCTCGCCGACGAACCCACCGGCGCCCTCGACGTCGACACCGGCTCGGCCGTCATGGACGTGCTGGAGGAACTGGTGCGCGACGACGGCACGACGCTGGTGACCATCACCCACGACCTGTCCGTCGCCGCGCGCGCCGACCGGCAGTTCCGCCTCGACCACGGCCTCCTCACCGAGATCACCGGTGACGCCCTGGCCGCGGCGACCGCCCACCGGGAGACGCTGTGACGGGGCTCCTCGCCGCGATCACCGAGGCTTGGGGCGAGATCCGCGTCAACCGCGTGCGGGTCGTCCTGTCCCTGGTGGGGGTGTTCCTCGCCGTGTTCGCGATGACGACCATCACCGCGGTCGGGAACATGGGCCGGCAGATCATCGGGGAGAGCTCCGAGCGCGCCGGCGGCCGCCCGGCGACGCTGCGGGTGGACGCCTCCCCGATGACCCAGCCGACGCCGGAGTCGACCCGCGAGACGGCGGAGGCGTTCGCGGCCGCCGCCGACCGCCACGACGTGCGCTGGTGGGGGCAGACCGGGTCGAGCCAGCTGACGGTGCGCTTCCCCGCGGGCACCCAGCTGGTGCCGGCCACGACGGTGGACCCCAGCTACGGCCCGATGCACCGGATGATCGTCACCGACGGGCACTGGTTCAGCGCCGCCGACGACACGGCGTTCTCCCCCCGGCTCGTCGTCAACGACGGGTTCCTGACCCAGCTCGGCGAGTTCGACGCCGCGAACCCGCCGACGGTCGTCCTGGGCGGGGACACCCCCGTCACCGCGACGGTCGTCGGGGTGTCCAACCCGACCGGCAGCGACCCCACCTACCCGCAGGCGTGGGTGCTGAACTCGGCCGTGGCGCGCTGGAACCTGTCGGACCCGGCGTACTCCTCCTCGCCGAGCCTGGAGGTGTGGGTCCCCGACGCCGACGTGGACGCGCTGACGCAGGCGCTGCAGAGCGAGGTGCAGGCGAGCCTGCCGGGGTTCTCGGTGTCCGTGTACCGGGCCGACGCCGGCGCCGAGCTGGGGATCGTCGACGCGGTCCTGGCATACGGGGTCCGCGGGGTCGGCGTCTTCGCGCTGCTGCTGGGCGGCATCGGGGTGCTCAACGTGGGCCTGGTGACGGTGCGCCAGCGCATCCGCGAGATCGGCGTGCGCCGCAGCTTCGGCGCGACCGGGGGCCGGGTGTTCTTCGCGGTGCTCCTGGAGAGCGTCGCCGCGACGTTCGTCGCCGGCTTCCTCGCGGTGATGCTGTCGATCATCCTGGTCTCGAACTTCCCGCTGCAGGCGGTCCTGCCGGCGGGGCTGACGCTGGAGGACGTGCCGCCCTTCCCCGTCTCGGCGGCCGTCGAGGGCCTGCTGGCCGCCACCCTCGTCGGGGCGCTGGCCGGGCTGGTGCCCGCGACGATGGCGGTGCGCGCGAAGGTCATCGACGCGATCCGCTACTGAGCGCCCCCGGGGGGGGGGGGGGGGGGGGGGGGGGGGGGGGGGGGGGGGGGGGGGGGGGGGGGGGGGGGGGGGGGGGGGGGGGGGGGGGGGGGGGGTGGGTGGCCGCGGCTGGT
>NZ_JBJLSJ010000075.1:0-5173 GCF_050871975.1 Kineococcus rugosus
GGGCCGCGGTTCACCGCGGCCCGGCGACCTCCTCGTGCTCGTCCTCGTGCTCGTCCTCGTGCTCGTCGGCGTGCTCGTCGGCGTGCTCGTCGGCGTGCGCGACGTGGCTCAGCGAGCGCCAGATGAGGACGACGAACACCGCCGACCCCGCGAACGCGAACCAGAACGGCGCCGTGACGTCGAAGCGCTGCGCCAGGACACCTCCCAGCCCGCTGCCGATGGCCAGGCCGCCGAACGTCCCGACGGTGTTCACCGCCCCCACCCGGCCCTGCAGCTCGTGCGGGACGGCCCGCTGGCGCACCGTGATCGACGTGGTGCCCCACACGAAGGCGTGCATCCCGAACACCACGAACACCGGCAGCGCGACCCACGGGCTCGTCGCCAGGGCCAGCGCCAGGTGCGTCAGCGTCTCCACGACCAGCCCGATCCGCATGAGGTCGCCCAGGCTGACGTGCCGGGTGATCCAGCCGTACGCCAGGGTCCCGGCGATCCCGCCGACCGCCCCGGCCGTCGTCACCAGGCCGTACCCGACGGCCCCCAGGCCCAGGCGCTGGGTGGAGTACAGGACGAGGATCGACCACGCGGCGCCGAACGTGACGTTGAACGCGAAGATCGTCACCACGAGGGTGCGGACGGCCGGGTGGTGCGCGGTCCAGCGGATGCCCTCCACGACGTCGTGCCAGGGTTTCGACGGCGGCCGCGCGGGCCGGGGCGGCAGCCGCAGCCGGCTCACGAACACCGCCGCCAGCGCGCACAGCGCGGCCTGCCCCGCGAACGGCGCGAACGTCCCGGCGGTGAACAGCGCGGCCCCCAGCGGCGGCCCGGCGAGCTGGTTGACCGTCACGAAACCGGTCTGGACGCGGGCGTTGGCGACGGCGAGGTCCTCGCGCGCCACCAGCATCGGCAGCAGCGTGCTCGCGGTGTTGTCGGCGAACACCTCGGCCGTGGCGAGCAGGAACAGCGCCCCCAGCACGAGGGGGACCGTGGCGTGCCCGGACAGGACGACCACCGCCAGCGCGGTCAGCAGCGCGGCGCGCACCACGTCGACGGTCACCACGATCGCCCGGCGGTCCACCCGGTCGGACAGGACGCCCGCGGTCAGGCCGAACAGCAGCGGCGGCAGCCACGCGGCGAGCGCGGCCAGCGCCACGGGGAACGCGTCGTCGGTGAGGGAGGCCACCAGCAGCGGCCCGGCCGCCAGGGCCAGGCCGTCGCCGAGGTTGCTGGCCCAGCTGGAGGCGATGAGCCAGCGGAACCCGGTGCCCAGGCGGCGGGGCAGGACGGTCTCCACGATCGCGGCGGGGCTGGGCACCCCGGCACGCTGCCACACCGGCCCGCCGCCGGACCAACGGTTTCCGGTCCGGCGCGCGGCGGGGGGATCAGGAGGCGCGGCGGGTGCCGCCCCGGCCCGCGCGGGCCCGCAGGTAGTCGTCGACGACGTACTGCCCGAGCCGGTCCGGGCTGGGGGACAGCACCCGGCCGCCGTTGCGGCGGGCCACGGCGTCGACGAACCGGCGCAGGCCGGGGTCCTCGCCCAGCATGAACAGGTTGATCGTGGCGCCGAACCGGGTGAGCTGGTCGACCTCCCGGACGGTGGCCCGGACGGTCTCGGCCGTGGGCGGCCACTGGAAGAACGACTCGGTGGCGTCGCGGCCGGGGACCAGGTGCGCGGTGGGCTCGCCGTCGGTGATGACCAGGACGACGGGTTCGGCGTCGGGGTGCCGGCGCAGGTGCCGGCGCGCCAGGCTCAGCGCGTGCTGCAGGTTCGTGCCCTGCACGAAGTCCGGTTCCACCCCGGCCAGCTCGCCGACCGTCAGGGGCTGGGCGTGCAGGCCGAAACCGATGATCTGCAGCGCGTCGTGCGGGAACTTCGTCGAGACCAGGTGCGACAGCGCGAGCGCCGTCTCCTTCATCGGCCCCCACCGCCCCTCGGCGGCCATCGAGAACGACAGGTCGACGCACAGGGCGACGGCCGCGCCGGCGCGCCGCTCGGTCTCGACGACCTCGAAGTCCTCCCACGTCAGCCGGACCGCCCCGCCCGGCGAGGTGCCCCGGTGCAGGGCGTTGGAGACGGTGCGGACGACGTCGAGGGGCTGCTCGTCGCCGAACCGCCAGCGCCGCGTCGCGCCGGTCGGCTCGCCGCCGGCCCCGGCGTCGGTGTTCTCGTGGTCGCCCCGGCCGCCCATCCGGGTACGGCCGAGCACGTCCCGCAGCGCGGTCTGGCCCAGGCGGCGCAACGCCTTGGGGGACAGGGTGAGCCCCTCGGGGGAGCGGGTCAGCCAGCCCTGCCGCTGGAGCTCGCGCTCGAGGTCGCGCAGCCGCCGCAGGTCGTCGGCGGCGCCGCGGCCGAGCTGGCGCTCCAGGACGTCGACGTCGACGTCGTCGAGGGTGCCGGGGTGCTCGGCGCCCAGCTGGTCGAGCAGGTCGTCGAGCTCGGAGATGTCCTGCAGCGCGTCGGCGGCCTCGCCGTACCCGAGGGGCTGGTCGCCGCGGCCGCGGACGCGCTCGCCGCGGGAGGAGTCCAGGTCCGGGCGCAGCGCGCGCAGGTTGTCGCCGAGCTGGGCCATCTGCGCCTGCAGGTCCAGGTCGCCGCCCAGGGCCTGCTCCATCAACGCGGACAGCTCCTCGCGCTGGGCCGGGGACAGCGACCGCATGAGCCGGGACGCGGCGGCGGCCCGGCGGGCCAGGGCGTCGACGAGGTCGTCGAGGTCCTCGACGCCCTCCTCGCCGAGGGTGTCGCCGTGCTTCGCCATGAAGTCGGCGAAGTCCTGCGGGGTGTCCTCGCCGCGGGCCTTCTTCGCCAGCAGGTCGTTCAGGTCGCTCATCATGTCCTTGAGCGCCTGCACCGCCTCCGGGCTGCCGCCGCGCAGGGCGTCCTTCATCCCGCGGAACTGCTGGCCCACGACGTCCTCGCGCAGGCCGTCGAGGATCCGCTGGTACTGCTCCCGGGCCTGGTCGCTGGCCCAGCGGTAGTCCTCCAGGTCGCGCACGGCCTGGGCGGTGGAGCGGGGCAGGGCGTCGAGGCGGGTCTCGGCGAAGCGGGCGTCGTCGTCGTCACGGCCGGCGAGCTCCTCGCGCTCGGCGGCCAGGGCCTGGTCGAGCTGGGCGCGGGCGGTGGTCAGGGCGCCGTCGAGGTCGCCGCGGCGGGCGGCCTCGCGCCGCAGCCGGGCCGCGCGGGCCCGCAGGTCGTCCAGGCCGGAGCGGCCGTCGGGGCCGCCCCGCAACAGGTCGCGCAGCGCCTCGCGCAGCGACCCGCCGGACAGCACGTCGCGGCCGACGCGGTCCAGCGCCGCCCGGACGTCGTGGGGCGGAGCCAGCGGGTCGGGTCCGCCCGCCCACTCGCCGTACCGGTAGCGACCGCCACGTCGCCTGCTCCACGCATCACGGGCCACGCGTGCACGCTACGTCCGTCCCGGGGAGCGCGCCAGGGACGGCCGGACCGTCGATCCGTCACCCCCGCCCCCCGACGCATGACAGTTTGTCTGGACAAATGGGGTCGAGTGGGTGGCATGATGCTCCCTGTTCGACCATCCGGCGGGAGCCGCCCCGCCGATGACGTCCGAGGAGGGCATTCGTGACCACCACCACCGCCAGCACCACCGCCGCCGCTGGTGCCCCCGGTCCCAGCACGGACCTGCCGCACGTCCCGCACTGGATCGCCGGTGCCGCGACGGCCGGGTCCGGCGACCGCACGGCGGACGTGTTCGACCCGGCGACCGGCAAGCGCACCAAGGTCCTCGGCCTGGCGTCCGAGGCCGACGTCGACGCCGCCGTGGCCGCCGCGAGGAGCGCGTTCCCGGGGTGGCGCGACACGTCGCTGGCCCGCCGCACCTCGATCCTGTTCAAGTTCCGCGAGCTGCTGAACGAGCGCAAGCCCGAGCTGGCCGAGATCATCACCGCCGAGCACGGCAAGGTCCTGTCCGACGCCCTCGGGGAGGTCTCGCGCGGCCAGGAGATCGTCGAGCTGGCCTGCGGCATCAACCACCTCGTCAAGGGCGCGTTCACCGAGAACGCCTCCACCAAGGTCGACGTGTACTCCCTGCGCCAGCCGCTGGGCGTCGTCTCGATCATCTCCCCGTTCAACTTCCCGGCCATGGTCCCGATGTGGTTCTTCCCCATCGCCATCGCCGCGGGGAACACCGTCGTGCTCAAGCCCAGCGAGAAGGACCCGTCCGCGGCGAACTTCATCGCGCAGCTGTGGAAGGACGCGGGCCTGCCCGACGGCGTGTTCAACGTCCTGCACGGTGACAAGGTCGCCGTCGACGGGCTGCTGACCCACCCCGACGTCGCGTCGGTCTCCTTCGTGGGCTCCACCCCCATCGCGCAGTACGTGTACGAGACCGGCACCCGGCACGGCAAGCGCGTGCAGGCCCTCGGCGGGGCGAAGAACCACATGCTGGTCCTGCCCGACGCCGACCTGGACCTGGCCGCCGACGCCGCCGTCAACGGCGGTTTCGGGTCCGCCGGTGAGCGCTGCATGGCCATCTCCGCCCTCGTCGCCGTCGACTCCGTCGCCGACGAGCTGATCGCCAAGATCAAGGAGCGCGTCGCGACGCTGCGCACCGGCGACGGCCGCCGCGGCTGCGACATGGGCCCGCTGGTCACCGGCCCGCACCGCGACAAGGTCACCGGCTACGTCGACGCCGGTGTCGAGCAGGGCGCCGAGCTCGTCATCGACGGCCGCGAGGTCGTCCCCGACGGCGACGCCGACGGGTACTGGCTCGGGCCGACCCTGTTCGACAAGGTCACCACCGAGCAGTCCATCTACACCGACGAGATCTTCGGGCCGGTGCTGTCCGTCGTCCGCGTCTCCGGCTACGACGAGGGCCTGGAGCTCATCAACGCCAACAAGTACGGCAACGGCGTGGCGATCTTCACCAACGACGGCGGGGCGGCGCGCAAGTTCCGCAACGAGGTCCAGGTCGGCATGATCGGCATCAACGTGCCCGTCCCGGTGCCGGTCGGGTACTACTCCTTCGGCGGCTGGAAGCAGTCGCTGTTCGGCGACACCCACGCCCACGGCGTCGAGGGCGTGCACTTCTTCACCCGGGGCAAGGTCGTGACCGAGCGCTGGCTCGACCCCTCCCACGGCGGCCTGAACCTGGGCTTCCCGCAGAACGACTGACCCACCGGTCCCCGACGGGGGCGTCCCCGCGCGAGCCGCGCGGGGACG
>NZ_JBJLSJ010000076.1:0-4889 GCF_050871975.1 Kineococcus rugosus
CCGCGGCGCCCCCCGCGCGCCGCCGCGCCCCCCCCCCCCCGGCGCCCCCCGCCCCCCCCCCCGCCCCCCCCCCCCCCCCCCCCCCCCCCCCCCCCCCCCCCCCCCCCCCCCCCCCCCGCCACTGCACCGAGCGCAGGGTCTCCAGGAGTTCGCCGTCCAGGTCGTCCACGGTGGCACCCTACCCTCGTTGAGGTAACCTCACCGTGAGGTTGCCACAACGATCAGGAGGTGCGCCGGTGCGGGGAGATCCCGGACGCGACCCGTTCCGGCTGGGCCGGACCGCCCCGGCCGACCCGGCCGAGCCCGACCGACCCCGGCGCGGGGAGGTCCAGCGCGTCCTGCGCCTGTTCCGCCCGCACCTGCCGACGCTGTCCGTCGTGGGGGCGCTCATCGCCGTCTCCGCCGTCGCCGGCGTCGCCTCCCCCTTCCTGCTGCGCGAGATCGTCGACGTCGCCCTCCCCGAGCGCGACCTGCCCCTGCTGGCGTGGCTGGCGACCGGCCTCATCGGGATCGCCGCCGTGGGCACCGTCCTCGACGTCGTGCAGGGGCTGCTGACCACCCGCGTCGGGCAGGCCGTCATGCACGGGCTGCGGACGGCGCTGTACGCGCACCTGCAGCGCATGTCGCTGGGCTTCTTCGCCCGCACCCGCACCGGCGAGGTCCAGTCGCGCATCGCCAACGACATCGGCGCCATGCAGACCGTCGTCACCAGCACCGGCGCCGACCTCGTGCAGAACCTCGCGACCGTGGTGGTCACCGCGGTGGCGATGCTGGCGCTGGACTGGCGGCTGGCGCTGTTCTCCTTCTGCGTCCTGCCGCTGTCGGTGTGGCTGAACCGGCGCGTGGGCCGGCTGCGGCGGCGCATCACCGCGCAGCGGCAGCGGCAGCTGGCGGAGATGTCGGCGACGGTCGAGGAGACCCTGTCGATCTCGGGGATCCTGCTGACCCGCACCACCGGCCGGACCCCCGAGGTCGTCGAGCGGTTCACCCGGCAGTCCGACGGCGTGGCCCGCCTGGAGGTCGGCTCGGAGATGGCCGGGCGCTGGCAGTGGTCGGTCATCACCCTGACGATGGCGGCGGTCCCCGCCCTGACCTACCTGCTCGGCGGCTGGGTCCGCGGGACCGGGACGGCCCTGAGCATCGGGACCCTCGTCGCGCTCGTCACCCTCCAGGGGCAGCTGTTCCGGCCGCTGGGAGCGCTGCTGCGGATCGTGGTGCGGCTGCACGCCTCGATGGCCCTGTTCACCCGCGTCTTCGAGTACCTCGACACCCCGCCGGAGGTCGTCGAGCGCCCCGGCGCCCGGGAGCTGGCGGACCCGCGCGGCCACGTGGAGTTCCGCGACGTGTCCTTCGCCTACCCCGGGGCGGGCGGGCCGAGCGTCGCGGGCGTGTCCCTGGACGTGCCCGCGGGGACCTCGCTGGCGATCGTCGGGGCGACCGGGTCGGGCAAGACGACCCTGGGGTACCTGCTGTCGCGGCTGTACGACGTGGACTCCGGGGCGGTGACGGTCGACGGCGTCGACGTGCGCGACCTCACGGCGCGCTCGCTGTCGGACGTGGTGGGGGTCGTCACCCAGGAGACGTTCCTGCTGCACGCCTCGGTGGCGGACAACCTGCGGTTCGCCCGGCCCGGCGCGACCGACGAGGAGCTGCGCCGCGCGGCCCGCACCGCGCAGGTCGACGACGTCCTCAGCGCGCTGCCGCAGGGCTACGACACCGTCGTCGGCGAGCGCGGGTACCGGTTCTCCGGCGGGGAGAAGCAGCGGATCGCGCTGGCCCGCACCGTGCTGCGCGACCCCCCGGTGCTGCTGCTGGACGAGGCGACGTCGGCGCTGGACACCCGCACGGAGCGGGCGATGGCCGACGCGCTGGCGCGGCTGTCCAGCGGCCGCACGACCATCACCATCGCCCACCGGCTCTCCACGGTGCGCCACGCCGACCAGATCGCGGTCCTGGAGCACGGGCGGGTCGTCGAGCGCGGCAGCCACGACGAGCTGCTCGCCGCGGGCGGGCGGTACGCGGCGCTGGTGGCGGCCGACGAGGCCCGCGCGGACCTGCCGGGGTGAGGGTCAGGCGCCCGTCGCGGCGGTGACCATGGCGCGGACCCGGACGAGGATGTCGTCGAGGTCGTCGACGGGGATGCCCATCGAGGCCGAGTTCCACAGGCCGTCGCCGACGAGCTGGACGATGCGGGCCAGCGCGGGGTCCCCCACCTGCTCCTCGATGAGCTCGCGCCAGGCGGTGTTGGCGGCCAGGAAGGCGTCCGTGGCGCGCGGGTCGTCCTCCTGCGCCAGGCGCAGCGTGGCGATGACGATCGTGTAGAGCTGGTCGGGGGCCGACCCGCTGGCGGCGAGGGGCTCGGTGGCCGAGGTGCGGACGTAGTACTCCGCCGGGCCCTCGGGCGCGGCCCGCATGAGGTCGGCGTCCTGCGCGGCGAGCCGGGCGAAGCGGTCCAGGAGGCCGTCGACGAGGGCGTCCTTGGACGCGAAGTGGTACAGCAGCCCGCCCTTGGAGACGCCCGCGCGCGCCGCGACGGCCTCCAGCGTCGCCGACCGCGCCCCGGTGCTGACGACGAGCGCGGCGAACGCGTCGACGAGGCGGTCGCGGGTGGCGCTGGGGGCCCTGGTCACGCGGGGAAGGCTAACCACTCGCCAACTATACCGTCCGGACGGTACAGTCCGGGGGACGTTCAACCGAGGAACGAGACCCATGACCCTCCAGACCGCCCAGCCGGTCCCCACCCGCCCCACGTCCCGCCAGTGGGCCGCCCTGGCCGTGCTCGTGCTGCCCGTGCTGCTCATCTCCGTGGACATGACCGTCCTGAGCTTCGCGCTGCCCGCGATCAGCGAGGCCGTCTCCCCCACCGGCACCCAGCTGCTGTGGATCGTCGACGGCTACTCGCTGGCCATCGCCGGCCTGCTCGTCACGATGGGCACCCTCGGCGACCGCCACGGCCCGCGCCGGATGCTGCTCATCGGCTCCGCCGCGTTCGGCGTCGTGTCGCTGCTCGCCGCGTTCGCCGACTCGGCCGAGGCCCTCATCGCCGCCCGCATCGCCCTCGGCGTCGCCGGCGCCACCCTCATGCCGTCCACGCTGTCGCTGCTGCGCAGCACCTTCACCGACCGCGAGCAGCGCCGCACCGCCTTCGCCGTGTGGGCCGGCGGATTCGCCGCCGGCGGCGCGCTCGGGCCCATCGTCGGCGGCTGGCTGCTGGAGCACTTCCGGTGGGGCTCGGTCTTCCTGCTCAACGTCCCGTTCATGGTCGCGCTGCTCGTCCTGGCCCCGATCGTCGTGCGCGAGCACCGCTCCGGCACCGAGCACGGACGGCTGGACGCCCCCAGCGTCGTCGTCTCGATCCTCGCCCTGACCAGCCTGGTCTACGGCGTGAAGACCCTCGCCGAGCACGGCCCCGCCCTCGTCCCCGTCGCGACGTTCCTGCTCGGGCTCGCCCTCGCGGTGGTCTTCGTCCGGCGCCAGCTGCGCCTGGACGACCCGCTGCTGGACGTGGACCTGTTCCGGCTGCCCGTCTTCCGGTCCTCCGTCGTCGCCAACCTCATGAGCATCTGCGGGATGACGGGGATGCTCTTCGCGACCTCCCAGTACCTCCAGCTCGTGCTGGGGCTGCGCCCGCTGCACGCCGGGCTGCTGCTGCTGCCCGGCGCGGTCGCCACCTTCGTCGCCGGTCTCGTCGCGGCCCGGCTGGCGCGCCGGCTGCGGCTGGACGTGCTCATCGCGACAGGGCTGCTGCTCGGCACCGCCGGGTACGCGGTCATGGCGCTGCTGCGCCCCGGCGCCGGCGACGGCGCGGCCGTGCAGCTGGCCGTCGCGTTCGTCGTGCTGTGCACCGGCGCGGGCCTGGCCGAGACGCTGACCAACGACGCCATCCTGTCCGCCGCGCCCGCGGACCGCGCCGGGGCCGCCTCGGCGATCTCCGAGACGGCCTACGAGGTGGGCGCGGTGCTCGGCACGACCGTCCTGGGCAGCGTGCTCAACGCCGTCTACCGCCGCGAGGTCGACGTCCCCGCCGGGGCGGAGGCCGCCCGGGAGACCCTCGGCGCGGCCGTGGAGATCTCCGCGATGCGGCCCGACGGCGGCGCGCTGCTGGCCTCGGCCCGCGAGGCGTTCACCCACGGCCTCGACGCGACCGCCGTCGCGGGGGCCGTGCTCACCGCGGCCGCCGCGCTCCTGGTGTGGCGCTCGCTGCGCCCGGCGTCGCGGGGGGCGTCCCGGGGGGCGTCCCGGGGGGCGTCCCGGGAGGTGGACGTGACCGGACGGGCCTAGCGTCGGGGAGGTCGAGAGGAGAACGGCCGTGCCCAAGACCTCCAAGTCCGGCGAACCGGTCCAGGACGAGCTGCCCAGCACGCTGCGCCGCTCGGACCGCAAGGCCCAGGCGACGTTCGCGAAGGCCCACGACGCCGCGGACGAGCAGTACCACGACGCCGAGCGCGCGAACCGCGTCGCCTGGGGCGCCGTCAAGCACACCCACGAGAAGGTGGGCGACCACTGGCAGCCCAAGGAGGGCGGCCGCAGGGGCCCCTCGGACCCGCAGTCCGAGGGATCGGTGGACACCCACCGCCGCTCCTCCGGCGGGGTGGACGAGCACGCCACCAAGGAGCACCTGCTGGGCCTGGCCCGCGAGCTCGACGTGCGGGGCCGGTCGCGGATGACCAAGGCCGAACTCGTCGAGGCGATCCGGAAGGCGAACGACCGCGCCACCCGCCGCTCCCGCGGCTGAGCGGGCCGGGCCGGTGCGGCGGCTAGTTGTACTCGGCCATCACGTTGGTGACAGGCGGCTGAGCGGAGGAAGGCCACCGAGTGCGCTGTGACGCCGTTGAGTGTTGTAGTGCTCCAGCCACGGAGCAAGCGCGGCGGCGCGTTCGGCATTGCTG
>NZ_JBJLSJ010000077.1:0-4666 GCF_050871975.1 Kineococcus rugosus
GGAACCGACGGCGAGCAGGGACGGACCGGTCGCGGCTGGGGACAGGACTGTAATCGTGCCCCACCCGCCCCGGCCGCGCCGCCGAGTTCCCCCCCCCCCCCCCGCGCGGGGGGTCCCCGCTCCGGCCGGGCGCTACCGGTCGCGGTCGATCGAGAACCACACCACCTTGCTGAACGCGCCGTGCCCGTCCACGCGGCGCGCCCCCCAGTCGTCGGCGGCGAACTCCAGCAGTTGCAGCCCGCGCCCGGACAGGGCCTCGGAGTCGGCGGGCAGCAGCTCGGGGAGGCGGTCGTTGCCGTCCTCCACCTCCACCAGGAGCCGGTCCGGGGTGGACGAGGCGCACATGCGGATGTCGCTGCGGCCGTGGATCACGGCGTTGGTCACCACCTCGCTCACGAGCAGCTCGGCGACGTCGACGGCGTCACCGTCCCACCCGCCGGTGAGCGCCACCGACCGCACGACCGACCGCGCGACCGGGGTGGACCGCGCCTCCGGCGGCAGCGAGACGACCCGCGTCACCGCGGCCGCCGAACCGTCGCTCCCGCCGGCGGGCGGCGCGACCGGCCCGGGTCCGGCCCCGCCGGCGCGCGGCGGCGCCGAGGCGCCCGCGCGGGAGGCGGCCGGTGGCGACGCCTCCGCACCGCGCGCCCGGACGACGAGGAGCGTGCGGTCGTCGTCGAGGGCGGTCCGGGTGCCCTCGCGCGGGGACGTCCCCGCCGGCGGGCGGGTGGTGCTGCTCCACCGGACCAGCCGGGAGCAGATCTCCTCCGCGTCGCCCGGACCGGCCTCGGCCAGCGCCGCGGCGAGCGCCCGCACCCCCGCCCCGGCCGACACGTCCCGGGTCTCGAAGACCCCGTCGGTGACCAGGACGAGCACGGACCCCTCGGGGAACGGGTGCCGGTGCTCGCGCCGCGGCGAGGACCAGTCGACCCCCAGCAGGGGGTCCTCGCCGTCGGCGAGGACCTCCACGGAACCGTCGGGGAGGCGCAGCAGCGGGGGCGGGTGCCCGGCGCTGGCCCACCGCAGCCCGAACCCCGCCCCGGTCCGCTCGAGCCGGACGAGGACGGCCGTGGCGGTCGTGCCCGGTTGCAGGGCGGCGACGGCGGCGTCGAGGCGGTCCAGGAGCCGGGCCGGCCCGTCGCTGCTGTCCCAGGCGATCCCGCGGAACACGGCCCGGGTCTGCACCATGCCGGCCGAGGCGTGCCGGTCGTGACCGGCGATGTCGCCGACCACGACCAGCGTGTCCCCGGCGCGGCGGGTGACCACGTCGTACCAGTCGCCCCCGATGACCGCGTTCGGCCCGGCCGGGCGGTAGCTGACGGCCAGCTCCACGCCCTCCACGTCGGGCGGGGCCTGCAGCACCCCGTCCTGCAGGGCCCCGGCCGTCAGGACAGCCAGGGCGTGCGCGCGGTGCTCGGCGTCGGTGCGCAGGAGCCGTTCGACGGTGGGGGCGACGTGGGCGGCCACCACCTGGAGCAGCCACCGCTCCTCGTGGGTGAAGGCGCCCGCCCGCTCCCAGGACACGGCCAGGCTGCCGACCGTCTCGCTGCCCGCGGTGAGGGGCAGCAACGCCCACCGCTGCCGCCCCGTGACCTCGACGACCTCCTGCATGCGCGGGTGCACGGCGCGGGCGGCGGCCGGGTCGGCCAGGAAGAACGCCTCCCCGTCGCGCGCGGCCCGGCACGCCGGGAGCGGGCTGTCGCGGGGTTCGTAGAGGAAGCGGGCCCGCAGCGCCGAGGTGAAGGACGTGCTCAGGGCCAGCTGCCAGCCGCCGTCGTGCGCGGCGGTGATCACCCCGCAGCCGTCGGCGGACAGGACCGGCACGCCCAGGCGGGTGAAGGAACCGACCAGCTCCTCCAGCGTCGTGACCTCGCTGAGGGCCAGGGCCAGCTGGGCGACCGCCTGCCAGACCCCCTCACCCGGCGGAGCCGCCTGCGCGGTGCTGCCGGGGCGGTCACCCGCCGGGAATCCCGCAGTGCTCATGCGACCTCGGTCCCCGCTGGTGGTGTACGGAGCGTGACTACTCAGTTCAGCACGCCGCCACCGCGCGGAGCAACCAGCACGCCGGGTCGCGGCCACCCGGCGGCTCCGGGCCGAGCGGTGCGCCCCGCCGGGTCCGCTTAGCATCGGAGGACGGTGGGTCACCCAGGGTCGCCGCGGCACGAGAGGCAGCAGGTGCACCGCATCACCAGACACCGGTCCCGCCGGAACCCCGTCGTCCCGACCGCCGGTCCCGGGGGGCCGCGGCGCCGGAGCACCGGGCGGACGTCGTGACCGCGGGCCCGGCCGGGGTCCCCGAGCACCCCGAGCGGCTGACCCCGGCCTACCCGCCGGCGGACCTGACCACCTGCGAGCGCGAGCCGATCCACGTGCCCGGCGCGATCCAGCCGCACGGGGTCCTGCTGGCCGTGGACCGCGCGACCCGGCGGGTCGTCGTCGGGTCCGGCAACGCCGCCGAGCTCTTCGACCGCCCGCCGGCCGGGGTCGTCGGCAGTTCCTTCGAGGACCTGGTGGGCCCGGACCTGGCCGAGCAGGTCCGCGCGGCGGAGTCGTCGGACAACCTGGACGAACCCCTGCACGCCGAGGTGGGGACGGGGGCGGTGCCGGTCGACGTGGTCCTGCACGTGTCGGGGGACCGCCTGGTCGTGGAGGTGGAACCCACGCCGGCGCCGCACGGTGCCGGGGTCTCGTACCGCGCGACGCGGGCCGCGGTGGGGCGGCTGGCCGGCAGCGTGGACGTCACCGCGCTGTGCGAGCGGCTGGCGCGCGAGGTCCGCGTCCTGACCGGTTTCGACCGGGTCATGGTCTACCGCTTCGACGCCCAGTGGAACGGCGAGGTCGTCGCCGAGGCCCGCCGGGAGGACCTCAACGCCTTCCACGGGCTGCGCTACCCGGCCTCCGACATCCCCGCGCAGGCCCGCCGGCTGTACACGGAGAACTGGACGCGGCTGATCGCCGACGTGGGGTACGACCCCTCCCCGCTGCAGCCGCTGCTGGACCCCGGGACGGGGGCGCCGCTGGACCTGTCGCACTCGGTGCTGCGCAGCGTCTCGCCGGTCCACGTCGAGTACCTCCGGAACATGGGGGTGGACGCGTCCATGTCGGTCTCCCTCGTCGTCGAGGGGCGGCTGTGGGGGCTGGTGGCCTGCCACCACTACTCCGGCCCGCACCGCCCCTCCCACGACGCCCGCTCGGCGGCGGAGTTCCTGGGGCAGACCGCCTCGCAGCTGATCGGCGAGCGGGTCCGCTCCGAGGAGCGCGACCGGGCGCTGGCGGCGCAGGAACTCATGTCGGACGTCCTGACCGCCGTCTCGGCCAGCGGCCGCGAACCGCTGGCCACGCTGCTGGGCGACCGGCGGCTGCTGGACCTGCTCGGGGCCGGCGGGGCCGCGGCGTGGGACGGGCACCAGCTGCGCACCTGCGGGCGGGTCCCGCCGTGGGACGCGCTGCGGCGCATCGCCCACGTGCTGACCCGGCAGGACGGCGCGGCGACGTTCACCGACCACCTGGCCCTGCTGGACCCCCGCCTGGCCGGCGTGGCCGACCGCGCCGCGGGGGCGCTGCGGGTCGGGATCGACGGCGCCGGGTGGCTGCTGTGGGTCCGCCCCGAGGAGGTCCAGGTCGTGGACTGGGGCGGGGACCCGCACAACGCCGAGATCGCCCGCACCGAGGGGGCGGAGGTCCGGATCAGCCCGCGGCTGAGCTTCGAGAAGTGGCGCGAGGTCGTGCAGGGCCGCAGCAGCCCCTGGCGGCCCTGGCACGGCGCGACCGCGGAGCGGCTGCGCAGCCAGATGACCGGCATCATGCTGGGTCGTTCGCGGGACCAGATCACCATCGCCGAGACGCTGCAGCGCGCCATCGTGCTCGACGAGGCGCCGGTGGTCCCCGGGGTGGCCGTGCACAGCCGGTACCGGCCCGCGGCCGGTGGGCAGCTCGGCGGCGACTGGTGGGACGTCCTGCCCCTGGACGAGCACCGCGTCGCCCTCGTCGTCGGCGACGTCGCCGGTCACGGCGTGGCGGCCGCGGCGGCGATGGCGCAGCTGCGGACCGCCCTGCGGGCCTACCTGCTGGAGGGTCACTCGCCGGCGTCGGCCCTGGACCGGCTGGATGCGCTGGTCGCGACGCTGCCCGGCGGCCACACCGCCACGGCCGTCGTCGCCGTGCTGCACCACGCCACCGGCGGGGACGGGACCGCGTCCGGGGACGGGCAGGCGGTGGTGGAGCTGGCCAGCGCCGGGCACCCCGCGCCGGTGCTGGTCACGGGCGACGCCGGGCGCGTCCTGACCGTGCCCTCCCGGCCCATGCTGGGGCTGGGTTTCGGGCCGACCAACGGGGCGGCGGACGAGGTGGTGCGCCTGCCGCTGCCGGCGGACGCGCTGCTGCTGCTGTACAGCGACGGGCTGGTCGAGCGCCGCGACGTCGGCCTGGACGAGACCACCGCCCTGCTGGCCGAGGTCGCCGGCCGGACCGCGGCCGACGTGGGGACGGCGCGGGAGGGGGCGGGCGGCGCCGGGGGCGACCCGGTCGACCGGCGGATGCACGCCCTGGCCGACCGGTTGCTGACGGCGGTGCCCGGCGGCGACCAGGACGACACCACCCTGGTGCTCGCCCGGCCGCGCGCGGCGTCCCGCTGAGGGCCGCACCGCCCGCCCGGGGCGGCGGTGCG
>NZ_JBJLSJ010000078.1:0-2196 GCF_050871975.1 Kineococcus rugosus
CCCCCGGCCCCCCCACGGCCCCCCGCCGGCCCCGCACCCGCCCGCCCCCCCCCCCCCCCCCCCCGCCCGCGCCCCCCCCCCCCCCCGCCCCCCACCCCCTCGTCCGTCCCGCCGCGCCCCGGCGCGGCGGTGGGTCACCAGCGGGCGACCTCGTCGGCGTCGTAGGTCCACACCGCGCCGTCGGACAGCACGGTGACGTCCGCGGCGTGGCCGGACAGGCCGCGCGCGGACGCGGCGGCGGTCACCCGGCCCAGGGCGTGCCGGGCGGCGCCCTCGGCGTCCAGCCCGTCGGCGTCGACGCTGATGACGACGTCGTGGGCGGGCGCGTCCACGCTCTCCACCCGGGGGTGGGCCACGTGCAGGTCGGCGATCAGGCCGGCCAGCGCCCCCTCGGGCCAGACCCGGTCCTCGTGCAGACGGACGTAGACGGCGTACTCGTGCTCGCTGGACTCCTCCACGAGGTCCTCGACCTCGTGCTCGAAGTCGCTCCGGTGCTGCGGTTCCTGCGTGTTCACGCGGTCATCGTGGGACCGCGCGGCGACCCGCGCACGTCGGGACCGCCGCCCGGGGGTGACGATCCGGTGTCCACCGCGCGGACGGCGCGCCCCGGGCGTCGCGCACCGGGCCGGGCGCAATAGGGTCGGGGGTATGCGCAGAGCGAAGATCGTCTGCACCCTCGGACCCGCCGTGGCGGGTCCCGAAGGGTTGCGGTCACTGGTGGACGCCGGGATGGACGTCGCCCGGATGAACCTGAGCCACGGCTCCCACGACGACCACAGGGCGAACTTCGAGGGGGTGCGTGCCGCCGCCGAGGCCACCGGCCGGGCGGTCGCCATCCTCGCCGACCTCCAGGGTCCGAAGATCCGCCTCGGGAAGTTCGCCGACGGTCCTCACGACCTCGCCGTCGGTGACGTCTTCACGATCACCACCGAGGACGTGGTGGGGACGAAGGACGTCTGCTCCACGACCTACGGGGGGCTGACGGGCGACGTGGCGGTGGGGGACCGCATCCTCATCGACGACGGCAAGGTCGGCCTCGAGGTCACCGCCGTCGACGGCCCCCGCGTGGTCACGAAGGTCACCGTCCCGGGCCCGGTGAGCAACAACAAGGGCATCAACCTGCCCGGTGTGGCCGTGAGCGTGCCGGCGCTGTCGGAGAAGGACGTCGAGGACCTGCGGTTCGCCCTCCGCCTCGGCGTCGACCTCGTCGCGCTGTCCTTCGTGCGGTCGGCGGCCGACGCCGACGACGTGCACAGGATCATGGACGAGGAGGGGATCACCGTCCCCGTCATCGCCAAGGTCGAGAAGCCGCAGGCCGTCGAGAACCTGCGCGAGGTCGTCGCGGCCTTCGACGGCATCATGGTCGCCCGCGGCGACCTGGGCGTGGAGCTGCCCCTGGAGGAGGTGCCGCTGGTCCAGAAGCGCGCCATCGAGCTGGCCCGCCGGCAGGCCAAGCCGGTCATCGTCGCGACCCAGATGCTCGAGTCGATGATCACCGCCCCGCGGCCGACGCGGGCCGAGGCCTCCGACTGCGCCAACGCCGTCCTCGACGGCGCCGACGCGCTGATGCTGTCGGGGGAGACGAGCGTCGGGGCGTTCCCCTTCGAGGCCGTCCGCACGATGGCCCGCATCATCGAGAACACCGAGACGCACGGCGCGGACCGCATCGCGGCGCTGGGCACCGTGCCCCACACCAAGGGCGGCGCCATCACGCTGGCGGCCTCGGAGATCGGCAAGCAGCTCGACGCCAAGCTCCTGGTGACCTTCACCCAGTCCGGTGACTCCGCCCGCCGCCTGTCCCGGCTGCGGTCGGGCATCCCGCTGGTGGCGTTCACGGCCGAGGAGACCACCCGCCGGCGCCTGGCGCTGTCCTGGGGCGTGGACTCGCAGTACGCGGCCTTCATCTCGACCACCGACGAGATGGTCAAGGAGGTCGACCGCCGGCTGCGCGAGACCGGCCGCTGCACGATCGGCGACCTGGTCGTCATCGTGGCCGGTGCCCCCCCGGGGATCGTGGGCTCGACCAACGCCGTGCGCGTGCACCGCATCGGCGACGCCACGTCGGGCGTCTCCCAGGCGTACGCCTGACCCGGTGGCGGTGGTCCTGCGGGGCCACCGCCACCGGCCGGACGCGGGAAGGGCCCCGGGCACCGGGGACCGTCGACCAGGCCGTCGACCACCACCGAGGAGAACCCC
>NZ_JBJLSJ010000079.1:0-2083 GCF_050871975.1 Kineococcus rugosus
CCCCTGCCGAACGGCAGGGGCCCTTCCGCGTCCGCTGCCGGCGTCAGTCGGTGGCCGACCCCGGAGCCTGCTCGGCGGCCTGCTCGGTCGAGGCGGAGCGGGTGCGCCGGCGGCGGCGCGGGGCGCTCGCCGTGGCGGCCGGCTCCGACGGCTGCTCCCCGCCCGCCGGGGCGGGTGCCCCGGCGGTGCCGGTGGCGTCCGCGGTGCCGGTGGTCACGGCGTCCGCGGACACGTCCACCCCCGAGCGGGTCCGGCGGCGGGTGCGGGTGCGGCGGGGCCGCTCCTCGCGGGGCTCCACCACGCCCTCCTCGACGACGGGCTCGGCGCGCCGGGACCGCTCACCCTGACCGCCCGAGCGCGCGCGGCGGCCCTTGGCGGCCCCCACCTCGCCGAGGTCCTCGACCTGCTCGGCCTCCAGCCCGGCGCGGGTGCGCTGGGTGCGCGGCAGCCGGCCCGTGGTGCCCTCGGGGATGCCGAGGTCGTCGAACAGGTGCGGGGAGGTGGAGTACGTCTCGACCGGCTCGCCGAAGCCGAGGCCCAGCGCCTTGTCGATCAGGCTCCACCGCGGCAGCTCGTCCCAGTCCACGAAGGTCACCGCGACACCGGTGTTGCCGGCCCGGCCGGTGCGGCCGATGCGGTGCAGGTACGTCTTCTCGTCCTCGGGGCACTGGTAGTTCACGACGTGCGTGACGTCCTCGACGTCGATGCCGCGGGCGGCGACGTCGGTGGCGACGAGCACGTCGACCTTGCCGTGCCGGAAGGCCCGCAGCGCCTGCTCGCGCGCCCCCTGGCCCAGGTCCCCGTGGATGGAGGCGGCCGCGAACCCGCGCTCGGTGAGCTGCTCGGCGACCGAGGCCGCGGTGCGCTTGGTGCGGCTGAACACGATCGTCAGCCCCCGCCCGGTGGCCTGCAGCATCCGCGCCAGCACCTCGACCTTGTCGAGGGCGTGCGTGCGGTACGCGAACTGGGTGATGGCCGCGACCGTCGCCCCGTCGTCGGTGGGGTCGACGGCGCGGATGTGGGTGGGCTGGCGCATGTAGGAGCGCGCCATCGCCACGACCGGCCCGGGCATCGTGGCCGAGAACAGCATCGTCTGCCGCGCCGGGTTGGTCTGGCTCAGCAGGCGCTCGACGTCGGGCAGGAAGCCCAGGTCGAGCATCTCGTCGGCCTCGTCGAGGACGACGCACATCACGTTCGACAGGTCCAGGTGGCGCTGCTGGGCCAGGTCCAGGAGCCGGCCGGGGGTGCCGACGACCACGTCGACGCCCTCGGTCAGGGCCGCGATCTGCGGCTCGTAGGCGCGGCCGCCGTAGACGGTCAGGATGCGCGCGGGGTAGTTGCGGCTGGCGGTGGTCAGGTCGCCGGCGACCTGGACCGCGAGCTCGCGGGTCGGGACGATGACGAGGGCCTGCGGGGCTCCCGGGTGCGGCAGCCGCTCGTAGTCGGCGTCGCCGCGGACGGCGGTGCGCTGCAGCAGCGGGACGCCGAAGCCGAGGGTCTTGCCGGTGCCGGTCTTGGCCTGCCCGATGATGTCGTGGCCGGTCAGGGCCACCGGCAGCGTCATCGACTGGATCGGGAACGGCGTCGTGATGCCCGCGCCGGCCAGCGACTGGGCGATGCGGGGGTCGACCCCGTGCTCGGCGAAGGTGCCGATGTGGTGCGCGGTGGGCGACGTCTCGTCGTCCGGACCGGCGTCGGGGCCGGTGGCGGTGGTGCTCGTGTCGGTCATGCGTCTCCCGTGCGAGGGGCGACGGCGGCCGGGCCCGCGCGGTCCCGCACGGCGGGCTCGGTGGTGCGTCGGAGCCCGGGGCGGGGGAGGTCGTCAGGCGGGGCGTGCGGCCGCGTCGCGGCAGTCGGCAGCCGATCGTGACTGGCGACCGGGCAACCCTGAACCCGACCATGGTAACCGTGCGCGGTGGCCCGGGCCCGCAGCGGTCACCCGGGACGCCGCGGGGGCGGCTCGCCCCGCGCCAACCGCCAACCCGGCGGCCCCGGGTACCGCCGCCCGCGCCGGGGACCAGAAGGCCGAGAAGAAGAACGAGAAGGACGACGAGGAGAAGGAGGGGGAGGAGGGGTGACGCGC
>NZ_JBJLSJ010000080.1:0-1688 GCF_050871975.1 Kineococcus rugosus
TGTGGTTGATGCTCCTTAGAAAGGAGGTGATCCAGCCGCACCTTCCGGTACGGCTACCTTGTTACGACTTCGTCCCAATCGCCAGTCCCACCTTCGACAGCTCCCCCCCTTACGGGTTGGGCCACCGGCTTCGGGTGTTACCGACTTTCATGACGTGACGGGCGGTGTGTACAAGGCCCGGGAACGTATTCACCGCAGCGTTGCTGATCTGCGATTACTAGCGACTCCGACTTCACGGGGTCGAGTTGCAGACCCCGATCCGAACTGAGACCAGCTTTTTGGGATTCGCTCCACCTCACGGTTTCGCAGCCCTCTGTACTGGCCATTGTAGCATGCGTGAAGCCCAAGACATAAGGGGCATGATGATTTGACGTCATCCCCACCTTCCTCCGAGTTGACCCCGGCAGTCTCCCATGAGTCCCCACCATGACGTGCTGGCAACATGGAACGAGGGTTGCGCTCGTTGCGGGACTTAACCCAACATCTCACGACACGAGCTGACGACAACCATGCACCACCTGTACGCGACCAACTAAATGACACCCCATCTCTGGGATTCCACCGCGCATGTCAAGCCTTGGTAAGGTTCTTCGCGTTGCATCGAATTAATCCGCATGCTCCGCCGCTTGTGCGGGCCCCCGTCAATTCCTTTGAGTTTTAGCCTTGCGGCCGTACTCCCCAGGCGGGGCGCTTAATGCGTTAGCTGCGGCGCGGAATCCGTGGAATGGACCCCACACCTAGCGCCCAACGTTTACGGCATGGACTACCAGGGTATCTAATCCTGTTCGCTCCCCATGCTTTCGCTCCTCAGCGTCAGTAACTGCCCAGAGACCCGCCTTCGCCACCGGTGTTCCTCCTGATATCTGCGCATTTCACCGCTACACCAGGAATTCCAGTCTCCCCTACAGCACTCTAGTGTGCCCGTACCCACTGCAAGCTCAGAGTTGAGCCCTGAGTTTTCACAGCAGACGCGACACACCGCCTACGAGCTCTTTACGCCCAATAATTCCGGACAACGCTTGCACCCTACGTATTACCGCGGCTGCTGGCACGTAGTTAGCCGGTGCTTCTTCTGCTCCTACCGTCACTTGCGCTTCTTCGGAGCTGAAAGAGGTTTACAACCCGAAGGCCGTCATCCCTCACGCGGCGTCGCTGCATCAGGCTTGCGCCCATTGTGCAATATTCCCCACTGCTGCCTCCCGTAGGAGTCTGGGCCGTGTCTCAGTCCCAGTGTGGCCGGTCGCCCTCTCAGGCCGGCTACCCGTCGTCGCCTTGGTAGGCCATCACCCCACCAACAAGCTGATAGGCCGCGAGCCCATCCCCAGCCGAAAAACTTTCCACCCGCACTCGATGCCGAGGCGGGTCGTATCCGGTATTAGCCACCGTTTCCAGTGGTTGTCCCAGAGCCAGGGGCAGGTTGCTCACGTGTTACTCACCCGTTCGCCACTGATCACCCCCCGAAAGGGGATCACCGTTCGACTTGCATGTGTTAAGCACGCCGCCAGCGTTCGTCCTGAGCCAGGATCAAACTCTCCGTCGAAAAACCTTCCACCACCGGCCCACCCCCGCGACGAATCACAGGAAACAGACCAGCCGGTGTAGATCATTTCACTTCATAGTTGACCTTGGACTCCAAACCCTGTCCCGAGCTGGCAAGCCAGAACAGGGGTAGATCCCAAAGGAACCCC
>NZ_JBJLSJ010000081.1:0-1640 GCF_050871975.1 Kineococcus rugosus
ACAACTGGCACACCAGAGGTTCGTCCGTCCCGGTCCTCTCGTACTAGGGACAGCCCTTCTCAAGTTTCCAACGCGCGCAGCGGATAGGGACCGAACTGTCTCACGACGTTCTAAACCCAGCTCGCGTACCGCTTTAATGGGCGAACAGCCCAACCCTTGGGACCTACTCCAGCCCCAGGATGCGACGAGCCGACATCGAGGTGCCAAACCATGCCGTCGATATGGACTCTTGGGCAAGATCAGCCTGTTATCCCCGGGGTACCTTTTATCCGTTGAGCGACCGCGATTCCACACTCCACGGCCGGATCACTAGTCCCGACTTTCGTCCCTGCTCGACATGTCTGTCTCACAGTCAAGCTCCCTTGTGCACTTACACTCAACACCTGATTGCCAACCAGGCTGAGGGAACCTTTGGGCGCCTCCGTTACTCTTTAGGAGGCAACCGCCCCAGTTAAACTACCCACCAGGCACTGTCCCTGATCCGGATCACGGACCGAAGTTAGACATCCAGAACGACCAGAGTGGTATTTCAACGATGACTCCACCAACACTAGCGTGCCAGCTTCACAGTCTCCCACCTATCCTACACAAGCCGTCCCGAACACCAATACCAAGCTATAGTGAAGGTCCCGGGGTCTTTCCGTCCTGCTGCGCGTAACGAGCATCTTTACTCGTAGTGCAATTTCGCCGAGTTCGCGGTTGAGACAGCAGGGAAGTCGTTACGCCATTCGTGCAGGTCGGAACTTACCCGACAAGGAATTTCGCTACCTTAGGATGGTTATAGTTACCACCGCCGTTTACTGGCGCTTAAGTTCTCAGCGTCCCCAACTTACGTTGAGTAACCGGTCCCCTTAACGTTCCAGCACCGGGCAGGCGTCAGTCCGTATACATCGTCTTGCGACTTCGCACGGACCTGTGTTTTTAGTAAACAGTCGCTTCCCCCTGGTCTCTGCGGCCCTCAAACGCTAGCCGGCAAGCGGCTTCACGCCTCAGGCCCCCCTTCTCCCGAAGTTACGGGGGCATTTTGCCGAGTTCCTTAACCACGATTCACTCGAACGCCTCGGTATTCTCTACCTGACCACCTGAGTCGGTTTAGGGTACGGGCGGCTCGAACCTCGCGCCGAGGCTTTTCTAGGCAGCATGGGATCACCCTACTTCCCCCCTACGGGGTCACCATCAGGTCTCAAGCACGACATCAAAGTCAGAGAGGCGGATTTACCAACCCCTCGCCCTACACCCTTGGACGTGGACAACCATCGCCACGCGGAAGCTACCCTCCTGCGTCACCCCTGTTACTACGCTTGACTACTACCGGATCGGGTCACACGCTCCACCAACCACCACCCGAAGGTGACAGCGGCTTTGGGTGCTTAGCATCCCCGGCCTCGCCATTGGCGGTTCTACACCGGTACGGGAATATCAACCCGTTGTCCATCGACTACGCCTGTCGGCCTCGCCTTAGGTCCCGACTTACCCAGGGCGGATGAACCTGGCCCTGGAACCCTTGGTCAATCGGCGGACGGGTTTCTCACCCGTCATTCGCTACTCATGCCTGCATTCTCACTCGCGTGCAGTCCACAACGGATCACTCCCCTGCTTCACCCCACACACGACGCTCCCCTACCCACCCACACACCTGC
>NZ_JBJLSJ010000082.1:0-1465 GCF_050871975.1 Kineococcus rugosus
CACCCCCCCCCCCCCCCCCCCCCCCCCCCCCCCCCCCCCCCCCCCCCCCCGCCGCCCGCCCCCCCCCGCCCCCCCCCCCGCGCGGCGTCCCCGGGCCCGGCGCCGCGCGTGGCGCGAGCACCCCGTGACGGCGTGTACACTTGACGGGTACCGAAGACCGCCGGTCGCCGCCTCCTCCCGGGGGTGGCAGAAGGCCCCGTGCACGCGGGCGACCTGCGCAGGTGAGCACCAGCCTCGAGAGTCTCGACCTTCGACGCCCCGCGCTCCTGCGCCGGGGCGTTTCGTGCGTTCAGGGCCTGATCGGCTCCCCCGAGACGAAGGAAGGAGGGCACCCGTGCCGAAAGCCAGGAACATCGCGGCCGTGAAGGAGATCACGGCTCTGTTCGAGGCGTCCAACGCCGCCGTGCTCACCGAGTACCGGGGGTTGTCCGTTGCGCAGATCACCAACCTGCGCAAGGCGCTGGGTCCTGACACGACCTACGCGGTCCTCAAGAACACGCTGACCAGCATCGCTGCGAAGGAAGCCGGCGTCACGGCTTTCGAGGGGCTGCTGTCGGGCCCCTCCGCGATCGCCTTCATCACCGGTGACCCGGTGGAGGCGGCCAAGGGTCTGCGTGACTTCGCGAAGGCCAACCCCCAGCTGATCGTCAAGAGCGGCGTGCTCGACGGCCGCGCGATCAGCGCCGAAGACGTCAACGCCCTGGCCGACCTGGAGTCCCGCGAGGTCCTCCTGGCCAAGGTCGCCGGCGTCCTCAAGGCCAGCCAGTCCAAGGCCGCGGCCCTGTTCCAGGCGCCGCTGTCGAAGACCGTCCGCACCGTGGAAGCGTTGCGGGAGAAGCAGGCCGGTTCCGAAGCTGCCTGACCGGGCAGCTCCGCGGACTCGACCACACCCGCCCGCAGGCGCACTCCTGCGGATCACCCCAGCACAGGAAGGACCGCCACCATGGCGAAGCTCAGCACCGAAGAGCTCATCGACGCGTTCAAGGAACTGACCCTCATCGAGCTCTCCGAGTTCGTGAAGCAGTTCGAAGAGGTCTTCGACGTCACCGCCGCCGCCCCCGTGGCGATCGCGGGCCCGGCCGGTGGCGCTGGTGGCGCCGCCGCTCCGGCCGAGGAGGAGAAGGACGAGTTCGACGTCATCCTCGCCGCCGCCGGTGACAAGAAGATCGGCGTCATCAAGGAGGTCCGCGCGCTGACCTCCCTCGGCCTCAAGGAGGCCAAGGACCTCGTCGACGGCGCCCCCAAGCCCGTCCTCGAGAAGGTCAACAAGGAGACCGCCGAGAAGGCGAAGGCGCAGCTCGAGGGCGCCGGCGCCACCGTCGAGCTCAAGTGATCTGCGCCCCGGCCTGACCGGGGCGCACCTCGCCGCAGGGGGGGGGGGGGCGCGGCCGCGCGCCCCCCCCCCCCGCGGCCCCGCCCCCGCCCCCCCCCCCCCCCGCCCGGCGGGGGTCGTCGACAGCGCGCT
>NZ_JBJLSJ010000083.1:0-1289 GCF_050871975.1 Kineococcus rugosus
ATGTGAGTGCCACAGCTTCGGCGGTGTACTTGAGCCCCGCTACATTGTCGGCGCGGAATCACTTGACCAGTGAGCTATTACGCACTCTTTCAAGGGTGGCTGCTTCTAAGCCAACCTCCTGGTTGTCTGCGCAACTCCACATCCTTTCCCACTTAGCACACGCTTAGGGGCCTTAGCTGATGATCTGGGCTGTTTCCCTCTCGACTACGAAGCTTATCCCCCGCAGTCTCACTGCCACGCTCTCACTTACCGGCATTCGGAGTTTGGCTGACGTCAGTAACCCGGTGGGGCCCATCGGCCATCCAGTAGCTCTACCTCCGGCAAGAAACACGCGACGCTGCACCTAAATGCATTTCGGGGAGAACCAGCTATCACGGAGTTTGATTGGCCTTTCACCCCTACCCACAGCTCATCCCCCAGGTTTTCAACCCTGGTGGGTTCGGTCCTCCACACGGTCTTACCCGCGCTTCAACCTGGCCATGGGTAGATCACTCCGCTTCGGGTCTAGAGCACGCGACTGGACCGCCCTATTCGGACTCGCTTTCGCTACGGCTACCCCCCACGGGTTAACCTCGCCACGCACCACTAACTCGCAGGCTCATTCTTCAAAAGGCACGCCGTCACCCAGAACAAGTCCAAGCTCCGACGGATTGTAGGCACACGGTTTCAGGTACTATTTCACTCCCCTCCCGGGGTGCTTTTCACCATTCCCTCACGGTACTTATCCGCTATCGGTCATCAGGAAGTATTTAGGCTTACCAGGTGGTCCTGGCAGATTCACACGAGATTCCACGAGCCCCGTGCTACTCGGGACGCGCTCCCAGGGAGGCCGCAATGTTTCGCCTACGGGGGTCTCACCCACTACGCCGGACCATCCCAGGCCCTTCGGCTACACCACGACTTTCTCACTCCCCGAACCGTCGGTAGCCGGCTCCGAAGCACTCCCACAACCCCACCACCGCAACCCCTACCAGGTATCACACGATGACGGTTTAGCCTCATCCGCTTTCGCTCGCCACTACTCACGGAATCACTGTTGTTTTCTCTTCCTGTGGGTACTGAGATGTTTCACTTCCCCACGTTCCCTCCACACACCCTATACATTCAGGTGCGGGTGACCGCCCATGACGACGGCCGGGTTCCCCCATTCGGACATCCTCGGATCACCATTCGGTTGCCAACTCCCCGAGGCTTAACGCAGGCTCCCACGTCCTTCATCGGCTCCTGATGCCAAGGCATCCACCATGCGCCCTTACACACTTGACCACCACACACCACCCACCACCAAC
>NZ_JBJLSJ010000084.1:0-1081 GCF_050871975.1 Kineococcus rugosus
TGTACCCGGCCAGGACGTTGGTGACAGCGCGGCGGCTTGAACGCAGGAGGACCTCCGAGTGGGGTGTGACTTGTCGAAGGTCCACATCCACCCGGAGGTCCTCGTGGCCCACGCTAACGCCCGCACCACCGTCCATGGCCGGCTGCTGATCGTCAGCCGTCACCAGCAGGGCTGGGCTCAGGCCCATATCGCTGCTGCGATGGGCGTCTCCCGCAAGTGCGTCCGCACCTGGATCACCCGGTACGAGGCTGAAGGCCTCAACGGCCTGCGGGACCGCTCCAGCCGCCCCCACCACTCACCTACTCGCACCTCCGGCGACGTGCAGGCCAAGATCGTCGAGCTGCGCCAGCGCGAACGCCTCGGACCCGACGAACTGGGCGCCCAACTCGGCGTCCCGGCCCGGACGGTCTCGCGAGTCCTAGCCCGCCACCAGATGCCGCACCTGTCAGCGCTGGATCCCATGACCGGACAGCTGCTGCGCTCGTCCAAGGCGACCGCGGTCCGCTACGAGCGCGCCTATCCCGGTGCGTTGGTGCACATGGACGTCAAGAAGATCGGTCGTATCCCCGACGGCGGCGGCTGGCGCGCCCTGGGACGAGCCGAACGGGAAAAGACCCGCAGCCGCAACACCAAGATCGGCTACGACTACGTTCACTCCCTGGTCGATGACCACTCCCGGCTGGCCTACTCCGAGATCTTGCCCGATGAGAAAGGCGCTACCTGTGCCGCCTTCTTGACCCGAGCAGCGGCCTCCTTCGCCGCCTGCGGCATCACTCGCATCGAGCGGCTGATGACCGACAACGCCTGGGCCTACCGGTACTCCCTGCGCGAGGTCTGTGCCGCGCTGGGCATCGGGCAGAAGTTCATCCGTCCGCACTGCCCGTGGCAGAACGGGAAGGTCGAGCGGCTGAACCGGACCCTGGCCACCGAGTGGGCCTACCGCCGCGCCTATGCCAGCAATGCCGAACGCGCCGCCGCGCTTGCTCCGTGGCTGGAGCACTACAACACTCAACGGCGTCACAGCGCACTCGGTGGCCTTCCTCCGCTCAGCCGCCTGTCACCAACGTGATGGCCGAGTACA
>NZ_JBJLSJ010000085.1:0-1077 GCF_050871975.1 Kineococcus rugosus
TGTACTGACCACTGAGGTTGGTGACGCGGGAGGCGGGCGGTAGCCCGCCGAGGGCGGTGTGGTGGCGGTGATGGTTGTAGACGTGCAGCCAGCCGGGCAAGGCCTGGCGGCGTTCAGTCTCTGAGGCGTAGGGACGGGCATAGGCCCACTCCGTGGCCAGGGTGCGGTGGAAGCGTTCGACCTTGCCGTTGGTCTGCGGCCGGTAAGGCCGGGTCCGCTTGTGGACGGTGCCGGTCGCGGCCAGTGCAGCGGCGAAGATACGGGAGCGGTAGTTGGACCCGTTGTCGCTCAAGCAGCGGGCGATGCGGACCCCGCAGCTGGCGAACCAGGCCGCGGCTCGGGCCCAAAAGTCGGCGGTGCTCTGGCCCTGCTCATCGGGCAGGATTTCGGTGTAGGCCAGGCGGGAGTGGTCATCGAGGACGGTGTGCAGGTAGCCGTAGCCCTGGCCCCGGTGCAGGTTTGGGCGAGCGGATCGGCCCCGGACCCGCCAGCCGCCGCCGTCGGGGATGCGGCCCAGCTTCTTGACGTCGATGTGCACCAGGTCCCCTGGCGCGGCGTGTTCGTAGCGGCGGACCTGCCGCCGCAGCCGCTGCCGGTCGGCCAGGTCGACATCGCACAGACGCGGCATGCCTTCGCGGCGCAAGATCTTGGCGACGGTGGAGGTGGGCAGACCCAGTCGAGGGCCGATGCGCGCGGGGCCCCAGCCGCGCTCGATGCGTAGGGCCTTCACCTGCTCGACGACCTCAAGGGCTGTCTGGCGCGGGCTGCGGTGGGGTCGGGAGGAGCGGTCAGTCATGCCGGCGGGGCCGTGCTGGCGGTAGCGCTCGGCCCAGCGTTTGGCGGTGGGCCAGGAGACTTGGAAGCGCTCAGCGGCGCGGCGGATGGGCCAGCCGTCCTCGACGACGACGCGAGCCAGCTTCAGCCGCCCGACGGGGGTCAGAGCGGCGTTACGGTGGGGCACGAAGACCTCCGAGTGGTGGTGCGGTTCCTCGACAGCTCCACACCTCACTCGGAGGTCTTCCTCACGTCACGGACCTGACGGTCCTCGGCGTGTCACCAACGTCCGTGCTCAGTACA
>NZ_JBJLSJ010000086.1:0-684 GCF_050871975.1 Kineococcus rugosus
GTCACCGGCGCCAACGGCGGGCTCGGCGAGCAGTTCGTCCACCAGGCGCTCCAGCGGGGAGCGGCGAAGGTCTACGCCGCGGCGCGCACCCCGAGGTCCTGGGACGACCCCCGCGCCGAACCGCTGCGGCTCGACCTCACCGACCCCGATGCCGCCACCCGCGCCGCCTCCTCCGCCCCCGACGTCGACCTGCTCGTCAACAACGCCGGCATCGCCCCCGCCGGCGACTCCATCGCCGGGCCGGAGGAGGAGCTGCGCCGCGTCTTCGAGACCAACTTCTTCGGCACCCTGCGGGTCGCCAACGCCTTCGCCCCCGTGCTCGCCGCCCGCGGCGGGGGGACGCTGCTGAACGTGCTGTCCGCGGCGGCCTGGATCAACGTGCCGACCGGGTACGCCGCCTCCAAGGCCGCGATGTGGTCGGCGACCAACGCGCTGCGGGTGCAGCTGCGCGGTCAGGGCACGCAGGTCGTCGGCCTGCTGGTCGGCATGGTCGACACCCCCATGGCCGCGCGCTGGGACGTGCCCAAGGTCAGCCCCGCCAGCGTCGTCGCCCAGGCCTACGACGCCGTCGCCGACGGCTCCCTCGAGGTCCTGGCCGACGACACGACGCGGTACCTGAAGTCGCGGCTGAGCACGCCGGCCGAGGAGTTCTACCCCTGGCTCGACGAGCAGCTGGCCTCCTTC
>NZ_JBJLSJ010000087.1:0-512 GCF_050871975.1 Kineococcus rugosus
ACGGACGAACCTCTGGTGTGCCAGTTGTTCTGCCAAGGGCATGGCTGGTTGGCTACGTTCGGAAGGGATAACCGCTGAAGGCATCTAAGCGGGAAGCCTGCTTCGAGATGAGGTTTCCGTGCCCCGTAAGGGGTGGGAGGCTCCCTGGAGATGACGGGGTTGATAGGCCGGGTGTGGAAGCAACGACTAGCGAGTTGTGGAGCTGACCGGTACTAATAGGCCGATCACTTGTCTACCACGCACCAGCTGCCATCGGTTTCGGTGGGTGTGGGTGTGTTGGCATGGTGAGTGCTGACAAACATTGATGACACTGCTGTGAGTGTTCGCGTCCATTGTGTGGTTCTCGGGAGAGAATCCGCGCCGCCGTCGTCTGCGCCTTCGCGGGGGCAGGGGGTGGGTGGTGTGTTCGATCCTGGCCTGTGTGGTCCGGTGGTCATAGCGGTGGGGAAACGCCCGGTCTCATTCCGAACCCGGAAGCTAAGCCCACCAGCGCCGATGGTACTGCCCGGGAG